>DASYSW010000117.1:0-6315 GCA_036002905.1 Chitinophagaceae bacterium | reverse complement strand
ACCAAAAATGGACGTTCCATCGAGTACCAGGACCTTATTCGGATCAAGTGCCGCATTTTGTATCGAACGCTTGTCCTCCACACCACCAAAGATTGCGGCCATTTGGGCTTTTACCTGCCAATTTGAAGGCACGATCAATTTTGTTCCACCAAATACCTGTGTCAGGTCGATGACGACAGTTCCATTAATATCTGCCTGCGTCAGGTCGATCTCGCTGCCACCAAAAATGTTCGTTATGTCGCCACCTTTAAAATTCTTGGAGATAATGTTTTTCTTAACCCCTCCAAAAACGGAGGTACTGTCGATAAAATCCTCAGACAAAACTGTCGGAGCGGGTTGCCCCTGTGCAGGGCGACCTTTGACATCGCTGGGTTCGGCATGTGTGCCCAAAGCCTCATCTATTTTAGAATCTACATGGTCATTTATTTGATCTTGCCAATAACGATGACGACGTGGACGCAGAATGAAGAATAAACCCAGTATAATAAGAGCTATTGGCCAAATGTTGTTGAGATTTATTCCGGGGAAATATCTTGCAAATTCATCCGACTTAATAAGAAAAACACCGCCAATTACCATCATAATAAACCACGCAGGACTTCTAAAATTGTGTCGCACACCGATAAATAGACCCATTGCAATTAGAAGAACTTCCCAACTCCACATCCATTTCGGAAGTACGTTATTTTCTACAAGGAAATAATCGGCTCCGATAAGAAGTAACAATATTCCTGTCCATAGCCCACTGCTGTGGGATTGATGCCTGTCACTCCATCTTTCGGACATGTTTTCCCATCTCCTGTGGCGTTCCTGTCTCCACCTTTTTCGTTCCTCCCGCCAGTGCCTCCTCTCATCATGTTTATTGTCGAAATCCATATTTTTTATTTTCACCAAAAATACTATGATGAATGCCAGATAGACAAGAGGTAACAGACCTTCGACGAAGTAAAGTCGGTGAATGGCGGAAACAGGGGGGTAAAAAGAGAAGAAAGGAACCAGCCGGGGAACCTTAGGATGGAATAGATGGTGACCTGCTAAGAAAGTGACGCGGCCCAGTCAACATTAAATTGATCCTTACTGCCTTTGGTACAGGTAAAAAGAAATGGGGTAATAACGGGCACGTGTATATATTCGAAATCTTCAAAGTCATCACTCATAAAGATAACTTCCACATTTACGGTAGTATAAGTTTCCGTTGAATGGTGATCAATTGTTTCGAGAATATGAGGGATTACGATTTCTGAGGCTTTCATTTCAGACCTTGTGCCTGCAAGCTTTTCTAACAATACTTCGGGAATATCGAGGTTGCTGAATACGGTAGTAATATATGAAGTAGAATTTTCCATAAAAATTTCGTTTTAATCTGTCGAATCATGTTTTCTACTTTAAGACGATAAACTGGTTGACCGATTTAATACAGATATGTTAAAAGAAAACTGTGCCAAAGAAAAAGCGTGGAGGGTATGCAGCTTTATGAGTGCCTCTTTTTCAACCGGGAAGGAACGAAGAGGCTTATTTCACAAACTCAAATTTGTCCCCGTCGAATAACCCCAGATCGCTCAGTTTGAGGTGTGGAATAACCAATAAAGCCATGAAGGAAAGCGTCATAAATGGAGATGACAGCGAACAGCCTGCATATTTAACGGCCTTATCAATAAGGGAATATTGTTCCGCAACTTTGTAGCCATCTTCATTACTCATTAAACCGGCAACAGGGAGGGGAACGATCATTTCAGTATCGTCGCTCACAAAACTTACTCCTCCTTCGTGTTGGACGACCATATTTACCGCGTCACAAATATTTTCATCATTTACACCCACGGCGACAATGTTGTGACTATCATGGGCGACGGATGAAGCTAACGCACCGCTTTTCAACCCAAAATTTTTAATAAAAGCTACTGCTGGTCTTGCATGCGTGTACCTGCTGACGACAACGATTTTCAGAACGTCAATTTCCACATTACTCATCATACCGTATTTGTTGTCTTCAATAAGCCGATCAACAGACTGTTCGTGTTTATTTGTGATCAGCTGACCATCTAAAGCTTCGATTACTAGTATTTGTTGTTGTGCAGGTTTATGTATCAGGATGTCATCACTCCCTATTGGGTCGCAATCAAACTGATTAATGATGTCCGTTTTGACACTCTCAATTTTTGATTTCCCATTTTCTGAAACAAGTCTTCCGTCAATATAAGTTTGTAGCACTTCAAAGTTTTTCAGATCTTTTATAACGATAAAGTCAGCAGCATCTCGTTCTTGCAAAAGGCCAACCTTCATTTTATAATGATGAACCGGGTTTACACAAGCGGCCTGTAATACTTTAAACAGATCAATTCCTTTTGTAATCGCCCTGGCACAAAGCTGGTTGATATGCCCCTGTACTAAACTATCCGGATGTTTATCATCACTGCAAAACATCATTTGATTTGGATATTCATGCAAGAGATCTATTAGCGCCTCGAAATTCTTAGCGGCGCTTCCTTCCCGGATAATAACCTTCATCCCATTTTGTAATTTGTCCAACGCTTCTTCTATTGTGAAGCACTCATGATCGGTAGTAATGCCGGCCGATATATATTTTTTCGCATCATCGCCTCTTAGGCCGGGAGCATGCCCATCGACCGGTTTCAATAAATGATGTGCTGCAGAGATCTTTTTCATCACTTCCTCATCTTCGTTCAGCACCCCGGGAAAATTCATCATTTCACTTAGGTAATAAATATCATCGTTCTCAAGCAATTTTCTTACATCATTTGAATCCAGCACGGCACCTGCTGTTTCAAATGTCGTGGCAGGCACACAACTTGGCGCGCCAAAATGAAATTTGAAAGGCACCGTTTTCCCGTTGGCAATCATAAATTCAACACCTCTCATTCCACAAACATTCGCAATTTCATGCGGGTCGCTAACGGTGGCGACTGTCCCATGAACAACAGCAAGTCTTGCAAATTCTGATGGAACCAACATTGAGCTTTCAATATGAACATGCGAATCAATGAAGCCCGGGAGGATATAGTTTTGAATGGTGTCCGGATAACTATCGGGATGTGAATGGTGAATTTCTTTGATTGAAGTTATCTTTCCGTTTTCTACTGTTATTTCTGCAGGATAGATCTTCTTTTTATGTACATCCACCAGGTTGCCGGTTATTGAAGATGACGCCATACGTTTCATTTTTATAAAATTAAATCTATTGCCACTGAAACTCTGAAGGCACAGAGTCTTTTCTGTATTCTGTAATTCAATGGCAATACCAATCCTGACTGGTCATTTTTTTGGTTATCCTTCAAAGTGAAAATCCAGTTTTGATTAATTCCCGTATTTAATCTCAAGGTGATTTTCTGAAAATTTCAAAACCCTCTTACCCCAACAATTGAAATAGCCGGTACTTACCGCGTCACTCTATGAAGATGTTGTCCGCAGTTTGACTGCAGGTAGTGTTGCTTTTGCGCAGGCGATTTTTATTGTTTAAGGATGAATCTGTTTAACCAAACAGGCAGACCGTCCTATTGCATCACTAAAACCATGATTTATGAAAAGAAAGATTTATGCTTCGATCCTTTTAACAGCGATGCTGATCAACGTTTTCCCTTTTAATGTTTTTGCGTCAAGTCACAGGGAAGCGCCGTTGATCGCAAATGATCCTTTGGCGGACAATACCGACCTATACGCTTTTCGAAGTCCCGATGATCCCAGCAAGATTACGATCATTGCCTGCTATATCCCGGGACAATTACCGCAAGGCGGTCCAAACTATTACCAGTTTGGTGAAAATATCCGGTATGAAATTCACATTGACAATGACGTTAGCACAAAGGGAGACGATATTGTCTACCGTTTTACGTTTGATAAAGTAAATGAAGATCCGACCACATTCTTTAATATCCGGCTGGGGAAACAAAACCTAAAAACGTCGTATAATTTAGAAAGAAGCACAGATGGCGGCAAGCATTTTTTTACGATCGTAAAGAATGGAACAGTTCCTCCGCCAAATATTGGCCCCCGCTCGATTAGCTCCCCGGTTGGTTTGAATGCACCCGACTACGAATCCTTGATCCAACAATCCATTACAAGCGCAAGAACTGGTGAAAAGGTTTTTTGCGGCACATCCGATGATCCATTTTATGTTGACCTCGGGGGTGTTTTTGATTTAGGGGACGCACCGCGTACGACCGGCACGCCTCCGACTGACGGCCTTAAATGTTTAAACGTTTCTACTATTGCTTTGCAGATTCCTATCTCTACTTTGCAAAAAAATGGGAAGTCAGTTTCGCATGCCAGGAATATTTTAGACCCTGATTATGTGATCGGCGTTTGGGCATCAGCCAGCCGCCAGAGAATACGTGTGCTGCACGAAAATGGAAAGGAATCAAATTTTGGAGATTGGGTACAGGTATCAAGGTTGGGAATGCCATTAACCAATGAGGTGGTGGTGCCAATAGGGTACAAGGATCTTTGGAATTCGCTCACGCCATATGAAGATCTCTCACGCATCAAAACCTTTGGAAACTATTTTTATAATCCGGAACTGGCATTGTATATGGACGACGCGCAATTTGGTGGCGCCGTACCGGCATTAACACCATTGCGTATTCAGAAAAATTCATTGGGCTCGTTTGGATTTGGAAATGGGCAAAACGGGCTGTTTGGTTTGAAAGGAAATGTGGCTCTTGCAGGAACTGCCCTGGATGATGCAGTTTTTGGTCAACTTTTACTGCCTGCTGCCAACTCGCCAAGATCAGTCGATCTATGGCCGATCTTCAACACGGGTGTTCCTAATCTTCGTCCCTATCAATTGGCAACGGGTAAAAACGGTAATCCTCTGGCAGCAGGTAAACCCTTTATCAATAATTTTTTGCCAAATGGTGGTGACATGCTTCGCCTGAATATGGCAGTTCCTGTAACTCAGCGTAATGATCCAAAATTTAGTAATGAAGGTATCATCCAGGCTGCCGTGTTGGGATTAACAGATACTGCTTACAATACCAATACAAACTTGCAGTTCATTCCAAATATGGATGGATTCCCTAATGGCAGAAGACTAGAAGATGATGTTACAAGAATTGAATTGCAGGCAGTGAGCGGAATTGCTCTTGCAGCCATTGGCCTGTGGTATGATGATTTTATCGCAGGCGGAAGTCCCGTAACACCTCAACTTGTGAACGTGCTTACCTATAACACTGGTGTCAATGCAAATGACGCTCCATTTAAATCTGAATTTCCGTATGTGGCTTTACCATGGTCGGGTACTCATGTGTGCGACTGTGGTTCCAGTCAGCTGACGACCACAAACAAGAATCTTAAAGGATCCACGCAGGAAGTTCAGCAGAACAAAGGCTTTAATGAGCTGGGCATGTCCTCACCGGAAATGAATTTGAGATCTTTTCCCAACCCGGTGAAAAACATTACTTCAATTAAATATAGTGTTGATGCTTCATCCCAGGTTAAGATTGTTGCATTTGATATGCAGGGAAAACTGGTAAAAGTTCTTGTAGACAAGAAACATGAACAAGGGACATTCGAAACAAATTTTGATCTCAGCAATCTTGCGCAGGGGACATACTTGATCGCAGCTTTTAAGAACGGCCAGGTTAAACAAACCATTAAAGTTGTGAAGAATTAAAGAAAAAAGGGGCCTTATAAAGGAAACTTTTAACAAATAGCCGGGAAGGCGGGAAGACGATAAGTATTGACATGCAATGGCAGTTTTCTTCCCAACTTACCGTCTTTCCGGCTGATTTGACTTTTTGAGAAAACTTCTTTTCCCGTGTTTCAAAAGAATTGTTATGAAGAGATCTGTTTACATCGGCATTTTGATTTTGTTTGCTGTCACGTCCGGATTTATTATTCTCAAATATCAAAGAGACAAAGACAAAAGCGAATCTAAGTTGTATGCGGTCATTCCGCGCAAAGGGAATTCGGCCCCATCTGCTGAATGGATTTTATCAAAGAAGGCCTCTTCCCAACTCATAGAAAAAATAAAAAAGGATCCTTCAGATATTAAATCCCTGAACACATTGGCAGCCATTTATCTCCAGGAGGCCAGGGCTTCAGGAAATTTCAGTTACTACGACAATGCAGCTTTAAATTGTGTGGATGCTGTTTTGAAAAAAGACGCAAATAATTTTGAAGCGCTTACTTTCAAAGCAATGATCTTTTTATCCCAGCATCATTTTGCCGAAGGACTAAAATTGGCAACACAAATTCAAAAGACCTATTCATACAATTCGTTTGTCTATGGCATCCTGGTAGACGCCAATGTTGAATTGGGAAATTACAAAGCTGCACTCGATGACGCAGATAAGATGA
>DASYSW010000116.1:0-5379 GCA_036002905.1 Chitinophagaceae bacterium | reverse complement strand
ATTGATAAGAATGCTCCAAATAACTCCCAGCCATAAAGAAAAACTCCATAGCAACAAGCCTCTGAAAAACCATTCGTATGAAACCAGGAAAGCGGATCTGAGTGATCCGTATAAGATAACAGCTTGAAGTGAGGAAGGATCGTTTTCCTGGCTGGAGTAATTGTTTGAGAATCTTTTCCAGGGGAAAAAGGCGATCGCAAAAAAGCACAGTACGAAGCAGGAAGTTTGTCCAATACTTACTCTATCTGGAAATGAAAAAAGAAAAACCGGAAGAGCCGTGGCCATAAACGGGATAAGCAGCATAACCGTGATACCAATGGCATGCAGAAAATTAAGCGTTCCAAAATTGTCGGGACAAAGTTTATGATGTAGTGTTATGCCTGGTTTTAATTTACTGACGACTACATTCATTAAAAGCATGACAGTATACGAAAGCGCCAAGATCAATATCAATTCCGTGTTTTTCATGTGTCAATTGATTAAAACAATGTTTGCCGAATAAAGACTGTGATGTACTTCTACGAGGCTCAACACTCCGTTTTTATAATAGTAATAATTGTAGTTGCCATCCGGTAAGGTGATTTTATATTTATGTTGATCTGTTTTTTGAATAGCAATAAAACTTTGAAAATTGTCGGAGTATACCTGGCTGATGTTTTCAGGTTCTCTACTGTAAAGGCTCAGCATATTGTAGGTAATAGGATAGTTCTTTGTAACCTCTGTTTTCTCCCCTGCATGAATTATATATTGTTGGTTGCCGGCCTGGTGTTGTTTGTTTGCTTTTTCAGTTCCATTCAATTTTCGGTAGATGGAGGAGCGCAGCAGGATTCCATTGTAATAAACAGCTTCTTCACTTGAGTGGGCAGTAAACGTAAAAACAAATCTTGTCTTTACGTCCGATTCCATCTTGAGATGGTCCATGTCGCCGGTTGATGTCTCGGAGAACCGCAGTGTGCCTACTTTATTTCCGTTGCGAACGATTTGATAGGTAAGGGCCTTGTTTTGCGAATGGCTTTTTACTGATAAAACAACAAAAAGAAGTAAAATCGAAAGTGGCCGCAGATATTTTTTTGAATTTTTTGGGATTATCGCAATGTTTTTTCTTTTGTTTTTTTCGCGATAGCGCCTGATGAGCCAGATGATAAGTACAGGGATCATAAGAAGAGGTTTTTGGTGGTGATTGTTTTTTGTAAGTAATAAGCTGGTATAAGCGAATCTTTAAGGGTTTTCCCTTGGCTAAATGAATGCAGACCGAGCGAAATGGCGATGCCCACGATAAATTTTGCTTTCAGGAGAAGGGTGTCAGTAAAAGACAGCATGGAGGAGTTGATAGCTTTCAGATTCATAACCTTTCATTTATTCTAACACCAAACTACTTTCCAGCAGAGCCCTTTTATAATTGAATTTTGCAGTTTGCCATTGACGTTTGGCAATTTTTACTAAACCACTGTTGTTTCGACATTGTATTTCGGGAAAAAACCCTTACTTTGAAACAGGCTCTGAAAAGACTCGTTTACAAAACCAACTTTATCACCATCAATAGATCAGAATGCCTTCGGACCAGGCACAGGAATTTTTATTTCAACGCATAAAGGAAATGCTTCCGCCATCAGTTTCACTGACGGATGTAGTATCAGAGGTATTGCATGTTAGCAGTGATAGCGCATACCGCCGCATTCGAAATGAAACTCCACTCGTATTACAGGAAGCAAAAGACTTGTGTGAACATTTTCATTTGTCGCTTGACCAGGTACTGAGCTTAAAAAGGAATTCAGTTCTTTTTGAAAATATCCGGATACACAATCAACAGTATTCTTACAAGAAGTATCTTTCGGATCTGATTGGACTGGTTAAGCAGATTAACAGTTTCAAACAAAAAGAGATCATCTATCTTACAAAGGACGTACCTATCTTTCACAATTTTTACTTCAAGCCACTTATCGCTTTTCGTTTTTATTTCTGGATGAAAACTATTTTGCAACATCCCGATTATGTAACAAAAGTGATTGACCTCAATGGCGTTTCACCCGAGATCGAAGCGTTGAGCATGGAGTTGACGAAGGCCTACACACAAATCCCTTCTATTGAAATTTGGAATACTGAAGGTATCAACAGTGTTATTTCACAAGTAGAGTTTTATAAGGACAGCGGGCTGTTTTCTTCGGGGGCGGATATTAAAGAGGTGTACAAAGCAGTTGAAGAAACGATCATTCACTTGCGAAACCAGGTTGAGTATGGATGCAAATTCATGCCCGGCGAAAATCCACAGACAAAAAAATTAAATTTTACTTTTTTCTATAACCGAGTAGTGCTTGGTGATAATACGATCCTGGTGACGACTGACAATGTCAAGACGGCCTATCTTAATTACGATGTACTGGACTATATGGTTACCCGCGACGAGGTTTTTTGCGACCAATGTATGGAGGATCTGAACAACCTGATGCGAAGAGCAACTGTCATCAGCCAGACCAGCGAAAAACAAAGAAATATTTTCTTTGGGATACTGCTGGCAAAAATTGAGGACCGCATAAGTAAAATATAAACTAATTATGGGTGGTGTTTCTAAAATTCAGCAGGAGCTTTTCAGCTTGATAAAAGCCAATGCTGCGCCCCATTCATCAACTATAGAGGAGATTGCAAGAGTGCTGAATATTAGTACAGATCGCGTTTATCGCCGTGTACGCGGTGAAAAGGAGATATCTCTTGATGAATTAGAAGCTTTGTGCACGCACTACAATATTTCCGTGGACAGGCTGCTGAATCTTAAGCCCGAAGGTTTTCTATTCCAGGGAAACTTTATCGATGAAGGGTCATTTAATTTTGAAACATATGTAGAGAGCCAGGTCGGTAATATGACCTATTTTAACAGGTTTCAGCAGAAGGAATTTTATGGAGTGTATAAGGATCTCCCTCCCTTTTACCAATATCAATTTCGCGAAATTGCGGCTTTTAAGGACTTTGTTTGGCAAAGAAATGTCTTACACTTTCCAGAATTCAGAAATAAAAAGTTCTCGTTCGATAGCCATCCTGACGAACGATTTTCTAAGCAGGAAAAAGTTCTTGACCTTTATAACCGAATGAACAACGTTGAGATTTGGAGTCTTGAAACAATAAACAGCATGATCCGGCAGATCGAATACTTTAAAGATAGCCTGATGTTTGAGTCGGGCGAGGATGCGTATGTATTGTACAGGGCAGTTGAAAATCTTTTGAATCATATTGAAGGACAGGCCGCACTGGGTTATAAATTTCAATACGGTGATCCTGAACGGAAACCTTTAGGTGAGTATCGTTTGTATGTTAATGAAATGCAGATCGGAGGTAACGAATACCTTGTAATACTCGATGGTAAAAAAATCGGAATCATTACGCATAGTGCGATCAATTATATGATGACGAGAGATGTTGCTTTTACGGAAAATATGTACAAGAGCATGCAGAGCTTTATCAAGAGGTCGACGCTGATCAGCGGGGTCAGTGAAAAAGAGCGATCAAGGTTTTTTCGCATTTTACGCGACAAGATTTCGAGAAATAAGCACGCACTGACCTAAATGAACGAAAATATAATTAGCATAGACGAACCTTCACATAAACCAGCAACAAATTATGGACGCATCTGAAATTCAACAAGGACTTTTCCAGGTAATAAAGGCAAGCATACCCCCTAATTTATCCGCCACCGAGGAGATTGCGAAAGTACTGGACGTAAGCGTGGACAGTGTGTACCGGCGTATGCGGGGTGAAAAAAGTATTTCCCTTGATGAACTTTATAAGCTTTGCTCTTATTACAAAATTTCCCTTGACCAGCTTATGAATCTTCAAACGGGGGCCTTTATGTTCAGAGGAAATTTTCTGAATAACAAAACTTTTCGCTTCGAAGAGTGGTTAAAAGGTATTGTCAGAGATCTCAGCTATATGAATGGTTTTAAAGACAAACATTTCTATTACCTGTGTAAGGATGTTCCCGTCTTCAACCATTTCTATTTCCGGGAGATCGCGGCTTTTAAATATTTTTTCTGGATGAAAACAATTTTTCAGTTTCCGGAATTTCAGCACCGTCGTTTTCAGTTCGCAGAATATTCGGATGAATTAAATAACCTGGGTGAAAAAGTGCTTGATCTTTATAACCAGTTACCCAGCACAGAACTCTGGAATGTCGAGAATATCAATATCGCTATACGGCAAATTGAGTTTTACCGCGACAGCCAGATGTTTGAATCAGATAAGGATGTTCTAAAATTGTACGAAACCTGGGAGAAAGTAATTGATCATGTAGAAAAACAGGCGTCAGCTGGATATAAATTTAAGCATGATGACCCAGATATGAAACCCATCGGTTCCTACAATGTTTACTTTAACGAAGTGATATTAGGCGACAATAGTTTTATTGTACTGCTTGAAGGAACAAAAATGGCCCTAATGTGCCACACGGTCATTAATTATATGCAGACCAGGGACGTTAATTTTTGTGAGAATATGTATGAGTATGTCCAAAACCTTATGAAACGCTCCACATTGATCAGCAAAGTCAGCGAAAAGGAGCGTTCAAAATTTTTTAGAATTTTACGTGAAAGGATTGGTAGAAGAAAGGAGACCCTAAAAGTATAACTGCTCTACTCGCCCACTCCATTAGGTTGTCAAACCAGGCCGGTAAATTGTCAAATGTTGATTTATTGAAGAATAGATTAGCACTTATTTTGACAAATGAGAATAAATAAAGCTCACAACATATTGGAAATGCCAGTTGCTAGGGTGGGGCGGTTATGTCCTTATAACTTATTGCTTTAACAACATAATCTATAGAGATTTTATTGACTTTGCCATAAAGGCTCTTTACATTTTTTTATTCGGATTGAGCTTCTCCCATCTTTTCAAGGCAACTATCGATAAATTAGGAATATTCAATAAGCGGTTTATTTACCAAATTGCCTATCTCAGTGTGTTGATCGTTTTGTTCTCTGCAGTCGGCACTTATGTGTGGATGTTGGCGTTGATTGAAACTAATGTGTGGAGCATCGAGGAGCTGAAAAAAACCCAACCCGATCTGTTCTTCTACCAGGTCTATGTCTATAATTTATTTCCGATCTTGTTAACCTTATCAGGATGGGTATTAATTTATTTCCTTGTTCATTATGTAGAAGACATTCGCAAGCAAGAACAGGAAAAGGCGGTGTGTAAATATCAAATGCTTGAATTGGAAGCAAAAGCACTTCGGGCCCAAATGAATCCTCATTTTATTTACAATTGTATGACTTCGATAAAAGCGCTGATCCAAAATGATGAGAAGGCCCGGTCAATTGAATACCTAACGGCTTTTTCAAAACTTATCCGCGTGCTATTTCAAAACTCGGACAAACGGCAGATCTCGCTCCACGA
>DASYSW010000115.1:0-2323 GCA_036002905.1 Chitinophagaceae bacterium | reverse complement strand
TTCTGGTGGAGAGACGCAAAATGTTGCATCTCGGCCGCACATAAATTTCCAAAGGATTTCAAATTTTCCAATGCCTCGACAGCGATATTAAAACGTGATTAAACCGTGATTTTCTACAGCCGCTTAAAGGTTTTTTCGCCGGCAGGCGCAAAATTTTGCGCCTCGGCACATGGAATTTAGACTCTTCTAAAATTTAACAACTTCCCAAAAAACCTTTTTAGGTTTCAGGTCTTTATCAAACAACAATGGATGATCCTTTCTTCCGCGGACGGGAAAATTATCCAACCATGAATGGCGATCGGAGACATTCCAGAAGGTGACGCCTGAAATGATGTTCTTGTATTTCCTAAAAAGCTCAAAACACATTTTATATTCTTCGATCTGCTTGCTTTCTTTTTCAGCACTAAATGCAGTATCTGCATCTTCGGGTTTTCTTTCTCTTGAATTGTGTTCTTTTGGATACACCGAAATGTCAAGCTCGGTAACCTGGACCTTTAAACCCAGATCGGAAAACTTTCTAAGCGTGCTGTCAAGTTGTTCTCTTGAAGGCTCATTAATGGCCCAATGTCCCTGCAAGCCAACACCACCGATCGGTACACCGGCATCTTTCAGGCTTTTTACCAGTCGATAGATTTTATCGCGCTTTGCGGCATTGATCTCATTGTAGTCATTGTAAAATAAAACTGCATTGGGATCAGCGGCATGTGCATATTCGAATGCTCTTGTGATATATTCTTCACCGCATATTTGATACCAGGGCGAGGGACGAAGGTATTCACCGGGTTTATCTGAGATCGCTTCATTAACTACATCCCATGCATAAATTTTTCCTTTATAGCGACTGACAACTGTAGTGATATGATCTTTGAGCCGCTGTAATAAAACTTCTTTTGTAACCGTATTACCCGAAGAATCTTTAAACAACCAGGGCGGCGTTTGATTGTGCCAGCACAAAGCATGGCCACGAAGTTTTAATCCATTTCGCTGTGTAAACGCGGCGATTGAATCGGCATCGGTCCAGTTGTAACGATTTTCAGCCGGATGGATCGGGGCCATCTTCATCGAATTTTCCGGTGTGAGGCTATTGAACTGCTGCAGGATAAGTTCACTCTCCTCTCCCTTAAGATTTGACGGCATTACCGAAACACCAATCGGAAAGTAGTTTTTGTAGTAATCTTTTAAACCTTTAGCACCATCCTTCACTGTGAGTGAATGATTATTTCTTGAGTTTGCCGAGGCGAGGAGCAGTACTATTGCTAAGGAGAGAATTGTAACAGAAGATAACTTTTTCATCCTATTTGATTTTTTTTCTTTGTATTGAATAACTGTTCAGAAGAATCCCGAACGATGCAGTGAGTGACACAACGGACGACGATGGAATTACAAAAGCCGGCGCCATAATCATCTTTCTATTTAAAATATCTCGATGCAAATTCTATAAAGTATGACCAATTGGGACCCGTGGTATGTCCACCACTATGTTGCCTGAATGCGATATCTCCATCAGTCAATGTGGTTTCCATGGGAGGAAATTCAGTGGTGCCCATATCTTTTTTTCCGAGTAATTTATAAACGGGCCCAGCATACGCACCTCCCAGAAACATTCCTTTTGCATCCACCCAATTTCCTTCCACCTGTGGTGAACCAGAACTAATGAATACGGGTCGTGGAGCGCAAAGGGCAACCAATTCGTGCGCATCAACAGGAAGGTCATTTGGGTTTAGTGGTCCTGCATATTTGATAAAGTTGCCGGCGAACCAGTGGTACTCTCCCGAAGATGCAAGATTCTCGACCTGTTCACCAAGAACACGACGAAGAATTTTTGTACCGCCCGCACCTGAAGAACCGACGAAGGCAATGGCAAATCTCGGTTCATACGCCATTGTGACAATGGTTGCTTTGCCGTAACGGGAAAGACCTTCGATGCCCACATGTTTTGCATCTACACTTTTATCGCTTTCAAAGTAGTCCAATGCACGACTTGCTCCCCATGCCCACGCACGAAGTGTCCCCCAGTCGTCTGGCTTACGCGGTTGTCCTTTATTTACTAAACCAATAATGCCTTGCGTCAATCCTGCACCATTATCCGCCTGGTAGCTAGCAGGGATCAAAACAGCATAACCCCATCCTTTTTCCAATAATTGTTGCTGCCAGTTTTTTTCAATCCCGCCTGATGTCGGGATGCCGGCGGGAGGAGGAGGTAACCTGAAGCCGGGAGGAAATATAAATCCGAATTCCATGATCACTGGAACCGGCCCTTTTGCATTGGCAGGTGTCGTCAAGGTAAGATCTATATTTACTGTGATCGTCGGATAAGAGGAAT
>DASYSW010000114.1:0-7306 GCA_036002905.1 Chitinophagaceae bacterium | reverse complement strand
CATGATAGATTACTTTAATACCCTAAAGATACAGTTGAGCTCTCAACATTTATCTGTCGACAGCACTGGATACCCAACCAGCAGCCTGTCCGGTTTCCTCGCGTAGCAATAGATTCAATTGCCCGGTGTGATGTTGGACATGCTTTAAATTATACAGCAGTATCTCGAGTACTGAATAATTTAGTGTTGAGCTGCCCGCTATGTCGTCCGGCTGATCGATCCACAACCGCTGCATATTTTCTTCTGTTAAGTTGAAGATTACTTCCTTGCACTTTTGCCGGCATGATTGCAAACAATCGAGCAATTCATTTTGAGTGTAAAGCCTGCCGGGCAGCAAGTCATCTACTGCATAAGGAGGAACTTTATCCTGCGAGATCATCTTGAAGGGCAGTGGTGCAGCATAGTTTGTTGGCGGTACGGTCAGGTAATAATCTAAAAACAGGAATGTGTGATAGCACAAATAATAAACCTTGTTGTTTAAGTTCCAGAACTGATCCGGCCACAAAGCGACAATGTCCTTCAACATATCGATGGTAGCTCCAAACTGATTCCATAAAACTTTTTGCAGATGTCCTATCATTACGCAAGTAGATTGTTGATCATACGGGCAAAAAAATCAGCAATATTTTTTTTCGCCCTTGTTAAATAAATACCTGGACCACGGAGTTTTTATTTGCACAATCAAGGTAGGATAATACAAAAAGAACACCAAATAGCTTTATTTGTTTTTATCGGGATCGTATGGAGGGTCATCGGGATTGTATGGTCTTGTCGGGTCAACTCGTTTACCGTCAACAAATCTTTTTTGATCATGAACGTTGTCCACGAGTTTTAATTTCCATTCGTTATTTACATATATCCACGTCTCTGTTTGTAAGACGGATGTTTTTACTTCCCTTAATTTGCCGGCTAATTCTCTTTTTCTTGTTGATTCCTGGAAGACATCAGCAACTGCGACAATCTTGTTATAAGAAAGTCTTAGGTTGAGTATGGTAATTTTTGTATTGTATGGGGGAAGATTATTTGTAATGAACTGCCGGGAATATTCTTTCATCATGACATTGTCGGAAACTCTTCCATCGGGTCCTATCGTGTGAAAATCGTCAGTTTTGAAGCTAAAGATTTTCGACGTATCTCTCGAGTCCATTGCCTGGCCCAGGGCTTCATAGCGCTGGCTTAAAATCCTTTTTACGGAATCAACCGCTGAAGAATCCTGGGAATAAGCACTACGGGAGAATAGTATTGCCAGGAAAAGAAAGGTAGCCTTTAGGTTCATTTCAATATTTTTATCGATAAAGGGAGCATACGGGTTGCTGCCAATCAAATATGAGGAGATTTTGCCGCTTCAACTTTTAAACATTACCGTTGACCAGGATACTTTGATCTCTTTCACAATACGTCTTGAGGCTTTCCGCAACTTTCTGCATTCGTTCCAAAAGCACGGACTTCCTTTCCTCCGGAACAGGAGTGTTACCCGCACTCAGAAAACGCCAGGAGACCATGCAGCAATTATCGTTGACATTTCTGAAAACAAATTCATGAACGAGCGAAAGATGTACCTCATCGATCCGGCAACTTTCGGCGTAGAAGATCTCTTCGCTGGATGCAGTCATCCGTAATGGTGATATGATGGTTTTGTAATTTTCGAATGTGCAGTAATGAACACTTCCAACAAACACTTCGGGTCTGTCCTGGTCCACCGTTTGCAGGCCCGGCATCCATTCATTACGCCCGGGAATATTCATCATCACCATATAAACGTTGAGAAAGTTGGCACTTATCGTCATTTTGATGAAGGGTGTCGCATCTGTTGGATAGTCGTTTTGCAATGGCGGCGGGTCAGGTACTTTGATGTTAGCTGCATCGAGCAAAGCAAATCGATAGTCAACTTTTCCAATAGAGGCATATTCATCGGAAGAACTAACCCACTCCAGCTCGCTTGCGCCCGGAGTATCTGCTACGCCATTCAGAAGTTTTTCGGTGAGCAGCAGGTATTCGTTCGAGGGAACACTGTTTTTCAACAATCGATGTGCGATGATGACTTCGGTACCGGAGACGGTCACGAAACGTCCCACTTTCATTTCATCGAGCGGGCCATGATGGGCCACGAATTTCAATTTAAGATTTGTTATTTCACGGCACGCTTTGCACGGACAAATAGCGTGTTGGTGCAGCCACTTTCTTTGAAAGTGGAACGCATTGAAAATTTTAAAGCAAGTGTCGAGTATTTCTTTTTTGGAAGGTGCTGAACCTTTCTTTACCATTAAAACCGCATCGCCTTCAACATTCGAAATTTCGTATTCGTCACCAACAGCCCCAACTATCGCGTCCATAAGGATGTTGATCGCTTGCGAGCCATGGCTGAGTTCAGTCGCAGACATGAACTCCGTAAACCCACTGATATCCGGAATAAGTATAGTAGCATTCGTTCGCGCCATGTGCTTATTGAATATGAAGGGCTAAGTTATGAAACGTCGAGGTCATTTATCTAGTATCAGATCGCTCGCTCAGCTTCATTTTTTAGATCGAATGCATATTTTTCAAATATCAATTTAAAATCAGGTAACCGATTTTTGACCATCGCAAAAATGAACCCATCAAATTTTTCCTCCATTATGAAATCGGTTGATTCATCATCGCATTGCCTTAGTTCAAATGTGCGCGAGCCCCGGAATAATGGCGCAACACCATTGCTCCATCTCATATGTTTATTTATTTCTACATCTGACACCCTGGGCCTGAACGTGCGGTTAGTTCCGGGAACATGTATTTGTATGCGTTCGCCTTCCCGGATATCGCCATCAATGCCGGTTACTGTGGAATTCCATCGTGAAAATCCTTTCGCGTCGGTCAACAGCCCCCAGATTGTTTCCGCATTTGTGTAAATTTTTACTTCAACTTTGCATGTCATCGAAAAGGTGGTTTTCACTTGCGCGAATTCAATTTCTTTCATGTTTCTGTTCTTTAATTGTTTGAGACCACAAAAGAAATTAAGAACGGAACATATGAAAACTATAAACTGGTAAAAATTGTGTGGTGACCGGTCAGCACCCGATACTTTCGGTAAAAATTTTTTGCAAAGCTGCCAATGTGGTCGCTTTCAAAATTCTTGTTACCGTTGATAATAAACAACAATCGACGCTTTTGCCAATGTGTTGCCATTTAAATAGTATCCAACCAATGCCGGGCTTGCTTTTGCATCTAAACCAAGTGAGTTTATTTTTAAGGCATATATCGTGATAATATATTGATGCGGTCGATCACCAGGTGGCGGGCAAGGACCACCATAGCCGGTGCTACCAAAATCTGTAATGCCTTGAATAGCGCTTCCAGGAAGCAATTTCTTTGAAACATCGCCGGCTCCCCGTTCCAATTCGGTTGATGTGGCAGGAATGTCAAATACAACCCAATGCCACCAACCACTTCCGGTTGGTGCATCTTTGTCATAAACAGTTACCGCGAAACTTTTTGTTCCCGAAGGGGCATTCTCCCAACTCAATTGTGGAGATAAATTTTGACCAGTGCATCCAAACCCATTAAGAACCTGCTGCGCGGTCACTTGCCCGTTAAGATCTTTGCTTTTAAGCGTAAAAGTTTGGGCATAACTTAAACTAGCGGTCAACATTATGACAGCATGAACAATTATTTTTTTCATTCTTCCTCTTTTTATTCAAGATTATTTTTTGAGACACAAAACTAAACGGCAAGACAAGAGATGTGTTTCGGCTATCCGTCCAAAAATTGTTGAATTTGGTTCAATCCTGGAGCTGGTATTCTTTCGGGGAAATGCCAAATACGCTCTTAAAAGATTGCGAGAAGCTTGAATGATTTTCATAGCCTAAGCGGAGATAGATATCGCTGACTCTTTCTTTATTGTATTTTAATAGAAAGGCCGCATGTTCCATTCGCTTTTGACGGATCCAACTGGTAGGACTATCATTGAAAATGACGGTAAACTTTCTTTTGAAGGTTGACAAACTCACATTACACAGATAAGCAAGTTCGCTGATCGAAAGATTGCTGTCAATATGAGAAGCGACGATATTTTTGAATTTTATCTCTTCTGACGTTTTCGGGTGCTCGGCGAATAAGCAACAAAATTCGATCGGCTGGGTCTCCAGAAGGTACAGCATGATCTCGTGAAGTTTCAACTTTGCCAGTTCTTCTGACCTGTTGGCGATATAATTCAATGACTGAATATACGATCTGGTAAAATCATCGTTTTTGAATAGAAGGACTTCCTTCTGAGTTAATTTGTTCTTTTTGATCGTTTGCTGGATCTGGACTTTTTGAATTTCGAAAAAACTCTGTAAAAGATCATTGTCAAAGAAGAAAAGCGTGGTTGAATAACTGCCTTTATCGGATATCTTCTCAGACATGAAACACTTGCCTGCTGTAATTAAAACAAATTCCGTTTTGCTCAATTTTATGGTGCCATCACCCATCACTATCTCTTTGTTTCCCTCTTTTAAAAAACTAAACATATGAGTGGTCAGCACCACCCTGTTTTTATCTGTGTTTTTGTCAACGCGGTAAGGAAAAATATATGCCGATGGGATTTCCTTTTCTTCGGCTGTAAAATATTGCGGGATGTTAAGTTCCTTCATCATCATTGAAGAGCAAAGGGTTCACCGAAGCTTTGCGTTCACCAAGGGTCTCCTTTGCCACCAAAGGGCAAAATTAGAATCGAAATTCATTCCTTTTTGGGAACGTTTTTAAAAATAATTGTTCAAAGATTCCCACTGGTCAGCTGATACCGAATCAAATCTTAATAGGATGATGCCTAGGTCTGAGCCGCCACGATGGAGGCTTGCGGTAAAGCCGCGTGCTGTGCGGTGCTTTTTCGTCTTGCCTTTGGCGTTGGTTATTATTTCGATCGGATAAAGCTAATAGTACCCTTGCCGTGAGATCCGTTCTCGATCGGACCGGAGAGCGAGTCGGCATTCACTTTTAACTCTACTCTGTCGAACGCTACAGTCCTCCCTGGCTGTGGCAGTGTGGTTATGATCAGCTTGCCGTCCTTAAACATCCCTTTGATGCGAATCGGATCATTTTCGCTTGGCCCAATCCAACCAGTCACGGAGTTACCCATTTGCGAAAGCGATCCTTTCCCAGTAATCGTCCCTTCAGCTACGGAGATTGTGATCTGCCAGTTTCCTGTAACATCGATCTTTGAGTCTGGGACGCGTTGAGCATTACACGAGATGGCAAAAGTGGTGGCGACAAATATGACACAAAGTGTAAAGAAGACATCGTTTTTTGTAACCCCCTTTCCTGCGATGCCAGATTTTTCAATCAAATTCGAAATCCAGAATAGTTCCATAGCAGATCCGACTTTAATGTTGTAATCTTGATTTAGACAAATGAGTTTATAAAAAGGTTACACGTCTTTTATAAATTTATTTGAGTAACGGTAAAGGTGTATTTCCTTCACGGCTTAACTTTTCCTTCAAAATTCGAGCGCAGAATAATTATCAGGAGTGGTACTGCTTCTGCTTGATGTACAAGCGCAGTTATCAAGTCAGCAATTTCGCTCCATAATGCTGTGGGTAAACCATGTCCCATACCATCAAACAACGTAAGTTTTGCATTCGGGATACTTTCAGCGGTTGCAATGCCTCCGCTGATCTGGCCAGGCAATCATTTGTGCGCCCGCCCCCATGATGAGAAATACGGGTGGACCAGACGGATCACCAAAGCGCTGGAACGCTATTTCAATTCCTCAAGGACCACATTATTTATTTTTTCTACTGTCATAATAAATGGTTTGATTACGGGCCTGGCAGGAATTTCGAGCTTGTCAGAAAGATGGTTATATTTTAGCCATGGGTTTTGTGCTGCCATTCTCTAAAATAAAATTTTATGGCGCTTCTAAAAAAGCAATGATATGACCGTCGGGATCTGTAACGTAAAATTCCTTTCCGTAAGGCATTTCCCGCATCGATTGAGTAAACTCTACAGACTTACTTGAGAACTCGTTGTATAAACCTTCAATATCGTCAACGGAAAAGATAATGTCAATATCTTCGTTACTCCTGCTGCTTTCTTTTTGTACAAGGGATCTGCTCAGCTTAAGATGAATGGAATAACCGTCTTTAATGATGCCGGCATAAAAATCTTCATAGCGAAAATCCACATCAAAGCCAAGTTTTTTTGTATAGAACCCGATGGAAGATTCAATGTCAGACACAAGAAGCTGCGGACTCATTTTTTTGATCCTTGAATACGTGACAGCGCTCATACAATTTATTTTGTCAGCTGAAAGTTATCAAAGCCACACTGAGATTCCCAGCCGCCCGTTTTTCAACTCAATAGTATTTCCGGAATTATCGTACAACACGCAATTAAAAGCACAGCGAACGTATATGCCGTGCGTAATTCCTGTTGCATTATAACTTGTGTCGAGATTTATCCGGTTAATGATTTGAAACATACTGATCGACTGGTCGGCAAGACCAAAATCGCTACCCCAGGTTTTTCCTGTTTGATCGATCCAATGGACCTGGACACCAGTGCTATTATCTGGATTTTGTGTAAAAGGATAATCACCCGGATCAAAACCGTTAAACATTCGTTTATTTTTCAAAAGAAGAGATGTATCGCCAGGGTCAAGTAAGATATTTCCATTAACAAGAATAATCCCATGATCCGCATTATTCATGATGCCTTGTTCATACAATCCATAAGAACCGGAGGTGTAGGGAACGACTCCTGTCCAATAGACCGCGTAATTATTCAGAGGTTGTATTTGCAATTGTCTCTGCCCGTCAATAACAACGTCAAAGAATATGGTCGTATCGCTTATCCGGGACGTGTCTGCTAACGGAAGGCTGGTGCTATCCTGTTTAGTTTGTTCCGAGTTTGAGAGTTCCTTTTTGCAACTTACCAGGGCCAAAAAAAATATCGGAAGGCAAATCTGTCGCATATCTTAGAATTTACAATCAGCTATAATGGTTGACGTTGTTGACGATCTGTTTTGTGCCTATTCCCTCTTTGCACGCTTATCCCCCGGAATATTTATTACCCCGGCACCATCGACAAGCCACTTATTATTTTCCTGGGCGACCTTTAAAACCAATTCAAATTCCTTCCAGTCGTTACCGGCAACTGTCACATACCTTTTGAGCGTATCAATTTTTAGAAGTGAAAATCCCTTCTCCGGAAAGTCCTGGGCGTCAAAGATCGGGTCGGACCCAAGGCCCAATTCCGGATCTTTCTTCTGCGCGGAATCCGAAAGAGTTTTGTATCGGTTTTTGAAATTGTCAGTCAATAACGAATTCTGTTTGATCCATTCTGCAGTTGTTGT
>DASYSW010000113.1:0-9206 GCA_036002905.1 Chitinophagaceae bacterium | reverse complement strand
CCAGGCAAATCAATTTTTATCAAAGAAATGGGTTTAGGAAGTTCGCTATAAGGAAGAATTTTTTCATAGAAAACTATCCGCAACCAATTATTGAAAATGGGAGCATCCTGAGGGATATGGTAATGCTAAGGATGAACCTGTGAATCCCAGTGAGGAAGTAACACTTTTAAAAGCAAATGAATCTGACAAATAGCCTTCAATCAAATTTTGTAATTAAAAATTATGGAAAATAAATATTGGATCGAAGTGGGGACAAACTCCCAGCAGGTGATGGAATTACTTGAGGACAAGATCTACGAACATAACTCTTCTAACCTTGATAAACACGATGGCTGCCTGTTTTCCAGGATCGCCCGTGATGCAAACAATAACGTGATTGCCGGGATCGCTGGATGGACATGGGCGGGAATCTGTGAGATCACCCAACTTTGGGTAGATGAAAATATTAGGAAAATGGGAATCGGAAAGAGACTGTTGGCGGAGGCAGAATTAGAAGCAAAAAGTAAAGGTTGTGTCAGGATAATGATCAGGAGCTTTAGCTTCCAGGCGCCGCATTTTTATGAAAGACAAGGGTACAGAATTGAGCATGTATTAGATAGTTTCCCTAAGGGCTGCTGTTATTATATTCTTCTCAAAACATTCGACTGATCTATGGAATTTGAATCTTCATAGGTTTCCCTAACGACTCATAAGCGTGCCTGGTTTTGCATGGATAGCAGTTTTCCCAAAATTTATAAGCTCGTCCGGGCCCAAATAACCAACCCGTTTTAACACAGGTTTGCCGTTCGGTGACAGTATTAATAATGTAGGAATGGCCTGTACATTCATCGATTCGGCTAAAGTAGCGCCATCACCTTTTTCAACATCAAGGGCGACGTTAACAAAAGTCTGATTGAAAAATGCAGCGACCTCTTTGTTTTGAAAAGTTGTACGACGCAGTTGTCTACATGGAGAGCACCAGGAAGCATAAAACTCCAAAAAAATATATTTTTTCTCTGTTGCGCCATTTTTTATTGCTTCAGACCATTTATTTTCCAGGAAGTGAATCCCGTTCTTGTCGTCCACGCCCTGGGCATAATGAGCACTTATAATTATTGAAGGGCCACCGAATAAAAGGAATAACAACAATAATCTCTGCATTCCCAACTGGTTTCTTTGTTTCAATGCCCAATTAAATCTAACCATAATTGAATGTTATGAATTGTTAGTTTTTTTAGTCTGTCTCTTTTACGGAAGGCCACTTCTTATCCGCCTTTTCAATCAATGCTTTTTGGTCCTTCATCCACATCTCTTTCACTTTACTATTATAGTTGAAGTAGAGTTTATCGCCTACGATCGTCCAGGTTTCGGTTTCCGTGGGCGCTTTGTGTCCATTTGCAGTACCATACGCACAGAAGCCTCCATACTGAGGGGCATATTTTTCGGGATTGTTCTTAAAAATCTCCAGGTTCTCCTGTGATGAGAAAAGCCATTTTGCTCCCTTCCATGAATATGACAGGCTGTCGCTGCCAATTACCGGTTTACCCATCGTGAAGAAATCTACCGGGTCATAACCCTTTATCGCTTTGCCATCAGGGGCGAAGATTTCAGCATGCTGCTTCGCTTGTCCACAAGCAAGAAGAAGAACCAGGATGAAGACGTTAGTTATTTTTTTCATTGTACTCTACTTTTTAAAAATTTAAGAATCATTTAAAACGAGGCCCATCGTCAGTTGACGAGCCTGGACCAACTTTCATCGACCCACTGCTTTTTGATGGACCTCGTCTATATGCCGAGACTAAATCTGTTGCAAAACTATTGAGCCAAAAAGTTGAAGTAAATGCCTGTAATTCCCGTGTGCATACCCATATTTCCCAGCGAGAGGGATTAACATTCCTTTATGGGAATAGCATTAGATTCTTTCGATTCGCATCGAGGAAATGAGAGCGCAGATTCGAAATAAGCCCTGATGGTTTCTATTAAATTGCGTTGAAGAATCTATGCAGAGAGATTTGCTACTTCTTAAACAATCCTGCGTGTAAATTTGAACCAAAGGAGCCTTCTTTCAGTTGTAAATAGTTATTCTTGCTTTGATCTTTTTCAATGTCGATAGTGCCAGACATTTGTACATTCTCCATTTTCAAGAAATCATTATCGATTGCCTTGTCACCACCGTTTCCTGTTGTCTTGATATTGCCTGAAAAAATACAGTCGTGAATTTCATAGCGGTGTGTGCTACTGTCGTCTCTTATCCAGGCCGTTCTGCTATGCGCAATAACATCATGATGAAACTCGAAGTCATCACCTGTTTGCCTTGTTGTCCATACACCGCTGTAATTTGCTTCGTACACGAAACAATAACGCATGGCATTGTGATGGCTCGTTCCATTTTGTGCGCTCCAAAACACAACAGGATTTTGACAATTATAAAACACACAATGATCCACTACGAGGCCATCGCCATTTGCAATTACTGCCACACGAATGGGCAGCACATCAACATTGCCGGCAAACAGGCACTGTGTCACAACCAGGTCATCTAAATTTTTACCATCTCGCCAAATGGGATAGTAGCGCCTGGCCTGTCTGCTATCTATGTAATAATAAACCGGGCTTCCCGTAAAACGTAGCCCTTCAATCGTTACATGGCTTGCTTCTATATCAAACCCCTTAGATTCTTCACCATCACCCGGCGTTTGTCTTCCCGTGATTATCGCAGTAATAACCGGCATGCGCTGTGGATTCCAATTGACGTCGTCAGGTAGTACTTCCGCTCGTATCGTCAGGCGGTTTTCTAAAGAGAATTCATTGTTGTCAAACACTACTGTCTCAGTTAAAGGATAAATACCTTCTGAAAGAATAATAGTAGTTGCTTCTTTGGCCATACCGGCATTAATTCGTTTCGCCGCCTCAGCGATTGTCTTCAAAGGCTGTGACAGCGAGCCTCTGTTTTTATCATTGCCTGTTTTTGCATTTACATATAAGCTTTCTGCTAAAGCAATCAAAGATGAAATTGCAAGTGTCACCAATAGAAAGATTTGTTTGACCATAACTAAGTTTTATTGAAATTCTATTGACCGAAATTTCAAGATCTGCTAATAACGTGTTTGCATCTAAATCACAAAGTAAGCTGCAAGACAATTGTTGGGATTTTAATTTTCCAAGCGGCGACTTTTATTTTCCGAATGGCACAAAACGTCAGCCTTGTAATGATTCATTCCAAAGGGAATGTTAAATGGACTGCCGCGGGAAATATAGACAACATCGCGGGAACTAATGTCATTGCCACAAAAGGTATCGGCAGATAGTTTTGCCCGGACAAATTCAGTCATTCATATTTATTAAATCAAAAAGATCATGAATAAACTTCAGTTGGGTGGTGTGCTGGCTGCATCTACAGTATTAGCAATAACATCATGTAAAAAAGATCACGGCGGACCTATAAATTATTCCGCGACAATTAGTGTTGAAAATGTTTTGAGTTCAAAACCGCTTGTAGAGTCGGGCGCATTCCAGGAATCGGGCGAATCGCCTTTGATTTTCCCAGGGCAATCGGTTACCATTCACTTTTCGGCGGCTAAAGGTGAAACCATAAGTTTTGCCACGATGTACGGGTGGTCCAACGATCTATTCTTTGCACCGGAAAATCCAGGCATTGCCGTATACGATGGGGGAGGTAATCCTCTTGAGGGTGATGTATCATCCCAGATAAAATTATGGGACAATGGTACAAGGATCAATCAAGCGCCCGGCGTAAATGTTAATCATCCCGGGACGCCGGATAACAGACCGATCATGGAAGTAATTGGCACAGATGCGCAGGGCAATACTTATTTGCAGGCATCACAACTTGTACAGGCAATGTTGAAATATGACGGCAACTCTTATTTCACTCTTACTATTAAAAATAACTCAGGTGGCACGGCTAATGAAACTCCGCTTAGTCCCGGTGTTTGGTCGGTCTCTTATATTGTTGGTGGCAACTTGTTAAATCCATCTCCGCTTTATACAAAGGGACAACCCACGGCAAATGGATTGACTGCGATAGCCGAGGCTGGCAACAATCAACCGTTGAGCACTTATATATCAAGTATCACCGGAATTTTTACACCTCTCTCGCCCGTTCTCGTTGTCGTCTACAATGGTATTCCAAATCCAATTTATAAAATTGATGAAAACGATCGGAATGAAGGTCTCAAGGACCTTGCGCAAAAGGGTAACCCCGATATCCTCGCTGCTGCATTAAAAACAAAGCCTGGAGTGAAGGCTGTGTATACAATGGCTCAGCCAACTACTCGAGTTCTACTACCGATTATAGGCAATCAAGCTGGGGGAAATGTTTCGCAAACATTCTCATTCGAAGCAGGTGACCGGGTCGCAATTGCCACCATGTATGGATTTTCGAATGATTGGTTCTTCGCGTCCAAAGATGAAGGTGTCGATCCGTTAAATAAGGGTGATATTTCCAATACCATAGCCTTGTATGACGATGGAACTGCGTTGAATCAGTTTCCGGGTGCTGGTATTACGCAATTCAACCTGGCAGGAACTCCATTGGCCGAAAGCAAGCCGATAGTTCCCGTGCCTAACCCAAATGAATTTACCACTTTACCGGAGATAAAGAACATAATCCATGTAACCATTCATTAACATGTGCATGAGAGCAGAGGCAATGCCGTTCGGCAATTTTAGTAATTACATAACGGGTGACATGAATAAATTCATGTCCGTAATTCAACAATCGCATCACGATGAAATTGTTTTTCGAAGATCGGAGCACCAATGGCTTGTTTGTTGTCAGCCGCTTTGATCGGTCTCTTAAAGGAAAGGGTATTCTTGAAGGGGGAACTATCAATACTATTGTTTTTAACAGGATTGAGAATCAGAAAGTGACTATCGATGGAGTAGTGTACATGTTTCCCGTAAATTCAATTTTGCCGTTAGTAGCGAATCAACATTTTGAATTTGAAGATCCGGAAAAATTAATCGCATGGCAGTTTAACCGGGATTTTTATTGTATTGTTGATCACGATGTAGAAGTAGGGTGTGTCGGATTCCTCTTTTACGGAATCCGACACCCATTTTTTATAATGTTGGGTGTGAGGGAGCTTGCTAATATCGTGCTTATTGAGCGACTTTGCCTGGACGACATGGAGATGAAGGATCGAATGCAAGGCGAAATGTTGCGAACTGCGCTGAAGCGACTCATTATAAACGTGACTCGGTTTGCAAAATCTCAGGCCGGAAATTTAGAATCGTCGTCGGACGAGCGGCTGGACGTCATTCGAATGTTCAATCTATTACTCGAATCACACTTCCGGACGGAGCACGAAGTTCAGTTCTATGCACGAAAATTGAATAAATCGCCGAAAACTCTCTCAAATCTTTTTGCTTTGTTCAATTACCCGCCACCATCGAAAGTGATTCAAAACAGAATCATGCGCGAGGCAAAACGATATCTCTTTTATACTGACAGAACGGCGAAGGAAATTGCCTATTCTTTGGGCTATACCAGCCCTGCACATTTCAGTAGATTTTTCAAACAACAAAGTGGTACTAACATCTCCCTTTTTCGTGAGCAGGAAATTGCGCCGATGGCATTACCAGTGCCTGTGGAACTTTCCTTGTAGCGCCGTTGGCTATTGCCAGGCCATGCCGGTTGGATTTACCGCCTCTGAGATTTTATTAGCAAGTGCAATAGAGGAAATGTTCGTATGATTGACTCTTAAATCCCTTAAAAATGAACCTCAATCAAGTTACAGTTCCCGTGTCGGATGTTGAAAGATCAATTGTGTTTTATGAAAGGTTAGGTCTTAAATTGATCGTAAGGGAGCTTCCAGATTATGCAAGATTTGAGTGCCCGGATGGCGACTCAACATTCTCAGTTCACCAGGTTAAAAGTAAACAGAGCGAGAGTGGTGTCTGGATTTACTTTGAAGTAGAAGATTTGGATAACTATGTTCAGCACCTTGCGAATAAAGGTGTCGAATTTGAGGAGTTGCCAACTGATAAATCCTGGTTATGGCGGGAATCACGACTGAAAGATTTAGACAGCAATCAGGTTATTATCTATTCCGCCGGTAATAATCGAAAAAATCCTCCGTGGAGAACTAATTAGTCACGCTTGTTGAGAGAACTCATGCCGCTCCGCGTCCGAAACCTACTGTCTCGCGGTACATGTGAGGAGAAATATCAGCATTGACCTTGAAAAATCTGCTAAAATAATATTCATCGTCATATCCTAATCCATAAGCAATTTCTTTAACGGTTTTATTCGTTAGGTAGAGCTCACGCTTTGCTTCAATTATGATTCTTTCAGAGATCAACTCGGTAATGGTTTTATTGAAATAGCTTTTAGTGGCTTTGGCAAGAGTCTTTATAGAAATGTTTAATTCATTTGCATATTCACCAGCCGAATGTTTCGTCTTGAAGTTTTTTTCAATCGCGTCTTTAAGATTTTGAAGAATGAAGGGTTCCTTCGCTGTTGCCAGCTTCTTATCGGCATTAGGAGCCTGCTGTGTCTTTAACCTGCTGCAATGGATCAGGAATATTTTTAAATAAGAAACCAATATCTCATGCTGCGCCAATGTGGTATTTTGAATCTCATCCCTTATCCGGGTAAGGACGTTGTCAAGTGTTACACTGGAATCGCTCACTCCAATAAACGGCGGCTCATAAATATTATTAAACAGCACTCCATTGCAGGCTATTTCAGCCTGGTGCTTGTGTATGCAAAAGAAATCGGGGTGAAAATACAATGCCACGCCACTTATCTGTTGAGTTATGAAAACAAAGGGTTGGTAAGGAGAAAAGGCGAACAGACTATTTGGTTGGAGATCGTAGTCTTTAAAATCTGCCCGCACCTTTCCACTTCCCTGTTTCACCCAGATAAGTGAGTAATAATTGTGGCGTTGAACGTGATCAAAGCTGCTGCTATCGTTAAAGGCCATAAACTTGAACGCCAGGTTTCCATTTTGTGGATTGATCAACGTAAAAACAGGTGATTCCGCAATCATTGTTTACGATTTTGTTGTTACAAAAATATCAAAAGGGCTTGCCCAAACCACGACATGGCAAGCCCTCGACTATGCAGCTACTCCGCCAGGATGCCGCCGCAAACCGTTGCACTATCCAACTTCATGAACCATCATCCATTCTCATTTGAGCTTTCGCTCCGCCTCGTTGATCGGCAGATCGTTTATGCTGGCAAAACGTTTTTGCATATACCCATCTTCATCAAACTCCCACAGTTCATTACCGTAACTCCTGTACCACTGGCCTGCATGATCATGCCATTCATATTCGAATCTCACCGCCATCCGGTTGCCCAGGAAGCCCCATAATTCTTTCCTTAACTTGTAATCGAGTTCCCTTTCCCATTTTCTTTTCAGAAATTTTTTCACAGCCTCTCTCCCGTTAACAAATTCAGTGCGGTTTCTCCACTCAGTATCGATCGTGTAAGCCAAGGCAACCTTTTCAGGGTCCTTTGTGTTCCACGCATCTTCAGCCGATTGTACTTTCTGCAAAGCCGTTTCTCGTGTAAAGGGCGGAACTGGAAATCTTTTTTCACTCATATCGTATCATTTTTCATTTTGTTAGTACATGTACAAGGCGATTCCTGCTAGCTCGCAGCTAACAGTCGTGCCCGAACTTCCGGAAAATCGATTTCAGTTTTGGCCACCGTGTTGAAGTAATTGGTCAGTATGTTTAGAGCCACATATCCCACGATTTCTCCAATTTCTCCTTCTGTGGCGCCTGCTTCCTTTAACGCGGCGACATCGTCATCGGCTGCTTGCCCTTTCTTATTCACCAGTATTTTAGCAAATTTTAAAATCGCTTCAATTTTTGGATCCGCCGACTCCGCGTTTCTTGCAGCCTCAATCGTATAGCTGTCCATTTTTATCAGGTTTGCACCTATATAACTGTGCGCTGAAAGACAGTAGTTGCATTCATTAGTCTCTGCAACGGTCAGGGCGATGAGTTCTCCAATTTTTGCTCCAAGTTTTCCGCCGTTGAGCGCATCGCCAAGGCTGAGATAACCCTGCAAAAAGGCTGGCGAATTTCCCATCGTTTGCATCATATTAGGAACCACTCCTAATCTTCCTGTTATTACTCCGTACAATTCTTTTGTTCTGCCTGTTGCTGATTCAGGACTTACTTGTTTTAATCGTGTCATTGTTTTTTCTTTAAATCATCGTTATTGTTAACGACACAAAGATGTATTGCGCATGACCCGAAAAAAATGGATGAAAACCGCAATAAGATGGATAATTTTCTACCCGGCAAATAAGGGTTTAAAATCTCGTCGATCAATCGCTCTGGTTTTCATCCAGACTGTATGTCCTCAATGAAAAAGTAAATGCCACTATCATTGAAAACAGAAACTGATAGTGACATTTACATTAACCAAGCCAACCAAAATAATTAAGCCGAAACTGTTTCACTTTTTCATCCTACTCTTTGTCCTTCAATTCAGGCCAGTTCTTATCGGCCTTGTCGATTCTTCCCTTTTCGTCCTCTCTCCACTTTGTTCTCACATCCTTGCTATAGTTCAAATACAATTTTCCATTAACAATTGTCCAGGCATCGGGATCAGTAGGAGCTTTATGCCCTTCCGACATCCCGTAGGCGCAGTAGCCTCCGTACTGTGGCACATATTTGTCTGGACTCTTCGAAAATGAATTCAAGTTTTGTGTCGAAGAAAAATACCAATCTGCATCATTCCAGTGATAAGTTAAGTTCTCATTTCCTTTTACGGGCTTGCCTTCCGTAAAATAGGCCACGGGGTCATATCCCCTGATCGCCTTGTTGGAAGGATTAAACACTGCGGATTTCTGAGCAAATAGACTTGTCACACTTACGACTAAAAACACTGTCAATAGGATTTCCTTTTTCATAACGTATAAATTTGATGCAAACTAAGCAGGTGCCATCCCGAAATTTGTCAGGTAGCAGACACCATCTGTTAACGTCTTGTGAGAACTTTGAACCAGGAAAATTCTTTGCTTAATTATGCTGATATTATGAACAATTGTATTGCCTCATTTTGAATGTTCGCTTAAATAGATTTCATGAAAGCATTGACTTTTTCATCTTTTGGTAAATCTGATGTATTGGAGTATACCGAAATCAATAAGCCAGTATTAAATCAACATGAAATACTAGTGCAGATGGAGGCGATTGGTCTTAATTACGCCGATATGATGCGTCGAAGTGGCATTTATCCA
>DASYSW010000112.1:0-21190 GCA_036002905.1 Chitinophagaceae bacterium | reverse complement strand
TCATAGGGTACGGATTAAAAACGGGCCAGGGTTTCTACCCAGGCCCTAACTTTTTTACAACCTCAAGTCAATCCAGAAAAAGGCTTTTTTAATTCTATTTTGCTTCTAACGATAAAAATTTGAACCCCTTTTCAGAAAAATGATGAAGAACTTTTGGAAGTGCATATTGTAGTTTCTCAAATGCTTTTTTACTGTCGTGAAACACAACAATTGAACCTGGTAAAGCCTTTAAGATGACGTACTGCAAACTCTGTTCGTTTGTAATTTTATCATCAAAATCTGCACTCAACACATCCCACATGATGACTTTCGGTTTTCTGCCTTTCATCGCGGCGCGCAAATGCCTTGCCTGGAACAAAGTGATCCTGCCGTAAGGTGGTCGAAATAAATTTGAGTCAATGTAATTTGCTGCTTCGGCAATGTCATTCATGTAAATATCATTGGAAGTTTTCCATCCGTTCAGGTGATTTTGTGTATGATTACCTACACTATGTCCTTCATTTAGCACCTGTTTATAGACATCAGGGTAAGCAAGAACATTTTTGCCGATGCAAAAAAAAGTCGCCAGGGCGTTGTAATTTTTTAACTCCTTTAAAACAAAGGGCGTGATCTCCGGGTGAGGCCCATCATCAAAAGTCAGGTATATCACCTTTTCTTTTGTAGGAATACTCCATGTATAAGAGGAATAAATTTTTTTTAGCCACCACGGAGTTTTTACAAAATATTTCATTCAAGATACAAGGTACAAGAAAACGAGCCACAAGCTACAAGAGACAAGCAGCAAGCTGCGTTCTATTGTGTGTTGTGTGCCTTGATCCTTATGGCTTCCGCTTAACTCCTATACCTTCAACCTTCTACCTTGATCCTTCTGCCTTCTCTGCTATCTTTGCAAGCTTATGAAAAGAGTTCGTGTTCGTTTTGCACCAAGCCCAACTGGTGGCTTGCATTTGGGAGGGATCAGAACAGTTTTATACAATTATTTATTTGCGCGTCAACATAATGGCGATTTCGTGCTGCGAATTGAGGATACTGATCAAACAAGATATGTTTCGGGCGCAGAAGAATACATCTTTGATTGCCTCGCATGGTGCGGCCTCAAACCCGATGAAAGTCCTTTGATTGGTGGAGAGTATGGACCGTACAGGCAAAGTGAACGGAAAGAGATTTACAGGAAGTATGCCGAGCAGCTGGTGGCGGACGGATTTGCATACTATGCTTTCGACACGCCGGAAGAACTGGAAAAAATGCGCCATGATTTAAAAACCGAGCAAAATCCGTCACCGCAATACGATCATAGGATCCGCTCGAAGATGAAAAATTCGCTGACACTTGACGAAGTCGAGGTAAAAAAACTATTGGATGGAGGTACAAGATATGTCATACGAATTAAGGTGCCGGAAAATGAAGACCTTTCATTTGATGACATGATACGTGGCGAAGTCCATTTTAATACGAGCATCGTTGATGACAAAGTTCTTTTGAAGGGAGATGGAATGCCAACTTATCATCTTGCCGTTGTGGTTGATGATTATCTCATGAAGATCAGCCACGCTTTTCGGGGGGAAGAATGGTTACCGAGCGCACCGGTTCATGTATTGCTTTGGAAGTACCTGGGTTGGCAAAAACATATGCCACAATGGGCACATTTACCATTGATCCTTGGCCCAAATGGTAAATTGAGCAAGCGTGATGCACTAAAATATGGATTCCCGGTTTTTGCGATGAACTGGACCGATCCTAAAACAGGTGAATTGACGGAAGGATTCAGGGAGAAAGGATTTTTACCTGAAGCATTTGTAAATTTCCTTGCCTTGCTTGGATGGAATGACGGGACTGAACAGGAAATTTTTGCGGTAGAAGAATTGATCCAAAAGTTTTCGATCGAAAGGGTACATAGTGGCGGAGCAAAATTTGATTATGAAAAAGCTAAGTGGTTCAATCATGAATGGATAAAACTGTTGCCGGTTGCCAGTTACCAGTCACAGGTCAAAGAAATTTTTGCACAGCGTGGAATTATGATAAGTGATGAAAGGGACTTCTTAAAAATATTAGCATTGGTAAGCGAGCGTTGCACATTCCTTACTGACTTCTACGACCAGTCTCATTTCTTTTTTAGAGCTCCCCTCCAATATGATCTGAATGCTGTGAAACCCAAATGGAACGAAGGCAAAAAAAGATTTTTTGAATCATTCATTGAAGAGATCAGGGCAACGGATATTTGGGAGTCGGCATTTATCGAAGATGGTTTTAAAAAGCTTGCTATGATGCAGGATATTAAACCCGGAGAATTACAACTACCTTTTCGCATTATGTTGGTCGGTGGAAAATTTGGCCCTCCTGTCTTTGATATAGCAACGGTCCTGGGAAAAGAAGAAACTATCGAAAGAATTCAACAAGCCCTGGCCGCTTTTGCTTAGCCCTGCTTCTCTATCAATTCCATCACAGACGCTAAATCCGTTTTACCGAGACTTTCGATCATGTTCAGATCTGCATCGTCAAGCCTGGTCAAACCTGTCGTGTTTTTTACAACATGCCCGGGAGTGCGTATACCAGGGATAATGGTAGAGACTGCAGGATAACTCAATACATAGCTTAATGCCAGCTGCGTTTTTGTCACATCATATTTCTTACACAATTCCCAAACGGGTTTTAATGCCTCGTTTGAATTTGAGATTACTTGCTTCGTTAACCTGTTACGACGATGATCATTTAAGGGAAATGCGGAATTAGCATCAAATTTTCCTGTCAGCAAACCAAATTGGAGCGGCATTCGTGCAATGATGCTATACCCTTTGTTATTTGCCTGTTCAAGGATGGGCAATGCTTTCTGATTGAGAATATTCAACACCAACTGAAAGCCGTTTCCCAAATTACGCAGCATTAAATGATCAGCTTCGGGAAATGGATCGAATGTATTTAAGGACAAACCCCAGTATGTGATTTTTCCCTGTTTTTGTAACTCCTCCATTGCATCGATACATTCGCCTTTTTGCAAATGCTCAATCCTTGCGGAATGCAATTGGTAATAATCGATCCTCTCCCGTTTCAATCTTCTCAAGCTTTCATCACAGGCGTCATAAATATGTTCTTTGGAGTAGTCAACGGTGAATTGATCGTTTCGCGATACATTACCCACCTTGGTTGCTATAATAACCCGATGATCATTTCCAATTGTTTCCCCGATAATTTTTTCCGAATGGCCCAGGCCATAAATATCGGCCGTGTCAAAAAAATTAATGCCTCTATCTAATGCCTCATGAATAGCTCGTTTTGAAACTGCATCATCTGTGTCGCCCCATCCAATGGATGTGGTGCCGATCATTGCACCGCCGCCAATGGCCCAGGCACCGAAACCAACCTCGCTAACAAAGAGCTCTGTATTTCCAAATTTTCTGTATTGCATGCTGCAATTTAGAGCTGAAAAAATAATTACCTTGAATCTTATGTATAAACCTGGCCGCCTTAGAAAAATTCTTTTTCTATTAGCACTCCTCAAAATTGTTATTCCTTATTTTTTACAAAACAGCTTTTACGAGCCTCACCGCGATGAATTTCTTTATTTGGCTGAAGGTCATCATGTGGCGTGGGGGTTTATGGAAGTACCGCCAATGCTTTCAGTGTTTGCATGGCTTACACACGTTTTGGGCGATGGCATGTTCTGGATTAAACTATGGCCGTCGCTCTTCGGCGCAGCTGCATTTATTATAGCGGGCGAAATTGTCATATCCCTTGGAGGTAAAACCTTTGCGTTATTGCTTTTATTCCTGCCCTTTATTTTTGGAGTTTATCTCCGGTTATTTTTTCTGTTCCAACCAAACACCCCGGAAGTTTTTTTCTGGACCATGATCTCTTACAGCACCGTTCGTTTTGCTCAAACTAAAAAGAATAAATTTCTGTATTTACTGGGTGTAAGTATTGGCCTTGGTATGCTCAGCAAATATTCTGTTTCAATTTTTGTCGCCAGTGTTTTTGCCGGCCTGCTTCTTACAAGGCATCGGGCTATTTTTTTAAATAAACATTTTTGGCTGGCAATGATCATCGGCTTTATCATTTTTCTTCCGAATCTTATATGGCAATACACTCAAAAATTTCCAGTGATGTATCACATGAATGAGCTGCAACGAACGCAATTGCAATATGTCAATCCCTGGCAATTTTTGATCGATCAATTGCTGATGAATCTCCCGTGTGTTTTTATTTGGTTGTCAGGGCTATGGTATGTCAGCTTTTTACAGAAGGGTAAAAATTACCGTTTTATCGGATGGGCTTACGTTTTTGTGGTTGTTTTGCTCCTCATTGGCCATGGAAAGAATTACTATGCTTTAGGTGCGTACCCTGTTTTATTTGCATTTGGAAGTCTGCATCTTGAGGAATTTACCGCCGTAAAAAGAAAAGGTTTGAGATATGCCCTGGTCATTTTTCCCATTTTATTCGGCATTTATTTTATACCTCTTTCATTACCGATATTTCGGCCCGACAAACTTGCGCGGTTTTATTCCAGAACTAATATGGCAAAAACAGGATTTCTTAAATGGGAAGACCTGGAAGACCACCCTTTGCCACAGGATTTCTCAGACATGCTTGGCTGGGAAGAAATGGCACAAAAAGTAGCGAAAGCTTACGACCGGCTTTCTCCGCAAGAGAAAAAAGATGTGTTCATCTTTTGTAACAATTACGGAATGGCGGGGGCGGTAAATTATTATGCGCCAAAATATCACCTGCCTGCAGCGTACAGTGATAATGCCAGTTTTTTATACTGGCTCCCGATCAATAAATACATAAATCATATGATCCTGGTCACAGATGACCCAAACGAACAGCAACATGATTGGGCAAGGGGATTTCAACAAATAATAAAATTAGACAGCATTACTAATTTTTATGCACGTGAACGTGGCGATTACATTTATCTTTTTAAAGGTGCTGATGGGAACTTCAACCGCTTTTTCAAGGAAAAAATTGAGAAAGACAGAGCGGCGTTCAAGTAATTGGAGGCGCAAGCAGACTCAAATTCTTACTTTTGACCACTGTATAAATTGGAAATGAATAAAGAATTTAATAGGCCGATTCGTGTTTTAGTTGCAAAAGTTGGATTGGATGGCCACGACCGGGGAGCAAAGGTAATTGCTACTGCTTTGCGGGATGCAGGCATGGAAGTGATCTATACCGGCCTTCGTCAAACACCGGAAATGGTAGTGAATGCAGCACTGCAGGAAGATGTAGATGCGATCGGCATCAGCAGTCTATCCGGCGCACACATGACGGTATTTCCAAAAGTTTTCCAATTGATGAAGGAAAAGGAAATGAATGATGTGCTGCTAACGGGTGGAGGAATTATTCCTGAAGAGGACATGAAAAAATTGCAGGCAATGGGCGTGGGAAACCTTTTTGCACCCGGAGTACCTACTTCAGAAATCGCCAATTACATTAAAGATTGGGTAAAGAAGAATCGCAATTTCTAACGATCGAACCATTTTTTAAATGCCGGCGCTTTCTCACGGCTCACGTCAACGTCCATTTTTAATGGCGCCTTTAGCGACAACGTCAGTTTTTGATTTTCATGTGGCATCACGCTTTTAATGGCATCGATGTTCACAATAAACTGCCTGTTTGCCCGGTAAAATCTTTGCGGATCCAATAATTCTTCGATCTCCTCCATGGTAGTGAAGTCAAGAATATGTTTTTCGCCCGAAAACGTAAAGATGTAATGGATGTTGTCCTTCATAAAGCAGGCAATATCACTGGTGTTCACAGGGATCCATTGATGACGGAAATTGACGATGAATTTTTCTTTATACAATGACTGGGTCGCCTGTGGTTGTGAAAGTCTTTTTACCAGTTGCTTGATGTCTGTTGGAAATTGGGTTTTACTTTCCACTATATCCCTGCATTTATCGATCGCTTTTTTTAGCTCTTCCCCGTCAATCGGTTTCAACAGGTAGTCGACACCATTGACCTTGAACGCTCTTATGGCATATTCATCATAAGCCGTAGTGAATACAATGGGACAGCTCAACTGGTAAGCATCAAACAACTCGAAACTTACCCCGTCTGACAACTGAATATCCATGAATATCAGGTCGGGCTCAGCGTTTGACATAAACCATTTACGCGCAGTTTTTAAACTGGGTAATATCTCAACAATATCCACGTCACCAGAAACATTTTTGATCAGGCATTGCAGTTCCTGCGCGATGAGATTTTCGTCTTCGATGATTACTGCTTTCATAATAAAGGAATTTTTACAGTGAAATATTTTTCATCTTCCTGGATGATAATATCTTTTCCGCTTAAATAATGATACAACGAATTCATACTACTCAAACCCTGCTTGTTGCTTGTTTCAACAAAATTCTTTCTTTGAAGATTATTGCGAACCAATAATCGGTCACCCTCAATAAAAATGTCAATAGTAAGCGGTGATTCTGTGTCAATGATATTATGTTTGATGGCATTTTCCATTAAGTTCTGTAAGGTAACCGGCGCAATCTTCCGGTCATAGTTTTCTTCGCTGATTTCCATATTTACGCGCAGACCATTTTGAAAACGCGTCTGCTGAAGTCTCGTATAAACCTCTGCAAGTTTAATGTCCTCGATCAGGGGTACGAATTCAGTGTCCCTGTTTTTCAGAATATACCGATAGATCTTCGACATCTGGTCAAGAAACTGCTTTGCTATCCTTTGATCCTGTTGAATCAGGCTGCTTAAAGAAGTGAGCGAGTTAAAAAGGAAATGAGGATTGAGCTGCTGTTTAAGGCTTTCGTACATCACCAGGGCCTTTTCCTTTTCGAGCAACTGTGCCTTTGACTGCAGAAGGAGTAATCTCTCCCTGTGATTGATCCGGTATCGATAGAACGTGATCAATCCTGCAACAATTGCTGCCAGGATCAACGAACGAAACCACCACGTTTCATAGAAAACCGCTGCAATGGAAATTTGAAGTGTCTTTTCACTCACATTCCAGTTCGGATTGTCCGTGATCACCTTATAATGGAAAGTGTAGTTTCCCGCCGGCACGTTTGTATAATTGATCTCTTTCTTATTTGTGTATATCCAATCTTTGTCAAAAGGCTCCAGCTTATAAGCATAGGTGCATTGAAAAGGGTTCATGTAATTCAATCCTGCCAGTTCAATACGAAAAAAATTCTGATTATATCTGAGATGAATATTTTTTAGCTCCTCGATGTTTGTAGTGGTCCTTAATTCCTTTTCAGAAATTTTAAACGAAGTAAGATAAAGAGGAACTGTTGATTTGTTTGCCTTATAGTCCTCAGGCCGAAAAACGGCAAATCCCTGGTAAGTCGGAAAAACAAATAGACCGTCTTTTGTACAATACGCTGCCTGCTCATTGAATTGGTTCGACGGCAGTCCATCGTTTATGTCAAATCTCCTGATGTGATCACGATCCCTGTTCATCACACATAATCCATTTGACGTGCCAATCCACAATCGATTTTGGTAGTCGACCATGAGACAATTCGTTCGATCCGATGGCAAACCATTTTCTCCCGTAAAAAAACGGGATTTGTTTTCCGCGGGGTCATAAGCCACTAACCCATTTTCTGAACCGATCCAGATGATCCCATTTTTATCTTCTGCAAAAGAAGAAAAACGGGTATCAGAGATCAAAGAGTCCTTTATGGTCAGCAACCTTATTGTCTTTGCCCCGGGGTCGTATATGACAAGCCCGACATCAAGGAGTCCCACCCAGAGACGGTTCTTACTGTCGGTAAATATTGCCTGTACATTTTTATGTGCATATTTTGCGAAGAGTGAATCTTTAGAAAGATCATCGAAACGATTTTCTTTTCTGATATAGTGGTAGAGACCCGAAGTTGATCCCAACCATATCTCGTCGCCCTGCGTTTTTGTCATCATCCAGAAAAAAGCCATTGGAATGCCCTGCTTATCGTCGAAAAAATCCATCACCCCAGTTGACGGTCGATACCGATTCAACCCTTTTGCAGTCCCGATCCATATATCGCCATTATCATCCGCAAGCAGGGAGCGAACAGAATTTAAGTGGAGCCACGGCTTTTTCTCATCCTCATTGGAGAATTCAGTGAATGATTGTTTATCACGGTCATATTTTGCCACTCCCGACCCGGTTCCCAGCCAAAGATTTCCTTCTTTGTCTTCGCATACACTCCGGCACCAAAGCTTAGGTGTCAGATCGCTCTTATTAAAAATGGGAAGTATCGTATAGAACAAATTTTTATCGGGGTTGAAATAACTTAGTCCGTATCCCGCGCTCCCACACCAAATATTTCCAAATCCATCCTGGTATAGACTACTGCTCGGATTGGCAAGCAGGCTGTTTGGAAAAAGGGGGTCATTTTTAAAATCAAAAAAACGATCGCGACCCTTGTCGTAAAGAAACAAGCCGGAAGCCGAACCAATTCCCCACAAACGTCCCTTATTATCAACCAGGAGGTTTGAAATTGTATTATTGCTCCATTTCTTTTTTGGATCGCTAAAATAATTATATGACATGACGGATCGACTCTTCAAATCGATTCTATTAAGCTGCGAGTCAGTATGTGCACAGGCTGCCCACAAATACCCCGATCCATCGATTGCCACGGAATACACGGTATTGCTGCTAATGGAAAATTTCGCTGATGGTTCGTGCTTAATTTCCCGGTAGTCAAACGATTCCGTGTTGATGATCTTTACTCCACAGAACGTTGCCAGGCAGAGGTCGCCATTTTCTGCAATTGCAATCCTATTAATACTGCAATCCAGTTTATTCTGAAGATCCCTCCCGGCAAATTTTTTTAGCATCATTTTTTTTTGATCAACTGTCCACAAGCCATAATTCGTGGCCAGCCAAATGTTTCCTTTTTTATCATCACGTATATCAGCTATGGTCATCTTGTCCGGCGTGGTGTACTTAACAAAACAATTATGCACATAATCATAGCGGCATAACCCTTTTAAAGTACCGACCCACAAATCACCGTTCCTGTCCATGCGAAGTGATTGCACATAATCGTCGGGAAGAGAAGTACTATCTCCTTTCCTCGAAAAAAAAGTTTTTATACTGATCCCATCAAAGCGGTCAAGCCCATACGAAGTGCCGATCCATAAAAACCCATATTTATCCTGCGATATGGCCCGAACAACCCCATCGCTCAAGCCATCGGCGGCAGTAAGAGATCGGAAATTATAGGATGATACCTGCCCATCGGATAAAAGCCGTTCGATTATCACGAGAAATATAAGCAGAACTTTTTTCATTGCCTGGTAGCTGGAACGTTGAAAATGCAATCAGCAGTCTGAAATTAAAAAAGAAACAGTGCAAGCCAAAAAAGGAGTAGCGAAGCCGGGCTAAATCAAATCGAAGCGTGGTGAGTATAAGGTGTGTGACGACTAGATGGCTTCCCTCCGCGTGTATCCTGCTGCATTGATCATTGTTTCTGATAACATCTTATAGCAGGAGTCCCAGGCTTCTTCTGTGGCTTTGGTCCAGTCCTTCCCCAGGCCTTGTTGAAGTGTCCATAGCAACGCGATTCCAACAGCTTTATAATGCGAAGGCTTTACTCCATAGTCAACGTGTCTAATTGCTAGCTTCTTTATATCCTCGGTAAGCTCATTGAGTCGATCCAGTCGTCCGACAATCATGCTGATCATATCGATCAGTTTCTTGGATTGCGCTGGCCTCGGGGTTTTGAACATATGCCTGACATAGGGCGCTTCAACGAATAGCTTGCTATAAAAAACGTCACCGATGATAACGGGATTAATGTCCCGAAATACTTTCCATGAATGCTTCACCAATGCTATTTGATCTCCGGTCATGACGCTTCCTTTCTAATTGTCTTAAAGAAGTTAATAAAATTCCACCAACATCAAAATAAAAGAACTATTTCTTTTAAAAAGCTTTTCTCCAACCATCGATACAATTCAGGCGGCGTCCAGCGTCACGCATTGGGATGCAACGATCATCGCGGAAGATAAAATGCTGTAACAATCACCCCATGCATGTTTTAATTCTTCATTCCAGGCATTGCCCAAACCTTTTTCCAGTGTCAACAGCAATGCAGCGCCAACAGCCACATAGTGTTCTTCCCTGACACCATAACCAATATGGCGTCGTGACAGTTTTACCACTTCATCGATGATGTCGTCGAGCCGGTCGAGCTTGCTTATAATATAAGAAAGCATACTTAGCAGTTTCTTGGACTGCTCGGGAATTGGGCTTCGAAACATCGGTTTTACGCCAGGCGCGATTTCAAATAAATAACTATAGAAAATCGAACCTACAGCTTCAGGCTCGATGGTCTCCACTAATTTCCATGAAGACTTGACCTGGTTGATTTGATGATTAGTCATAATATTTTTTTAGATGGTTTTGAATTTGTATCTAAAATTGATAAAAACAACAGGCGGGAGCAATTAAATGCCGCCTAAGCGTACCGCAGCCAAAGCGAAGCAACTAAAAATAGTTCCCAGCCGTAGGGCGATCGCCAGCTTAAATCACTGGTTAAATCTTGATAGTAAAATACTCTTCCTTGTACATTTCTGATCATTTTAAAATGAAAGAACGGCTTAATTAAGATTAAGAGGGTCTCATTTCATAACGGCTACACAAAATTCAAATAAGTTTCCAACTCCTTTTTTTACTTCCAAACTTGCGTCCTCATTTAAAAAATTATCTATTAAAACTATTTTTATGAATTCAGTAAAAACTTCGAGCGCAGTTACTGTTGTAATTGCTTTATTACTTTCTGTTGTATCATGCAAGAAAGATCATGACTCTGCTTCAACGAACACGGTTACAAAAGATCAGTTGGTTGGAAAATGGAACCTGTTTATACAATCCGATGCCGGAAACATATCGGCACAGGCAACTATGAAAGGTAGTGGTGCTATGGAACTGGACGAACAACCTTATGATGGAATAACAGACCTGGTTCTCCTCTGGGATGTCAACAATAATAAATTTACAGCTCACGTGGATGCTTTTGGAGTGACAAATTACTGGAAATTGGACGGCGCGGTTGATCCCAAAACATTGGCAATTGCGGGCCAGTTAACAACAAACACCAGTCCACCCGTAAATGCAATTTTTACACTGGACAAACAATAAGGGCAGGCACTGTTCCTCCAAACCCCGCGAATCCCACGCGGGTTTTTCATGTTCGGGAAATAACGGTTAGATCGTTCGATCACTCACTTCAATTGAACATCGCTGCAGTTAGACAGACTAAATTTCTTTTCAGGTAAAACACGGTGCAATTTTGAATGGTCGATCACAAATGAAGGTTTAACAAATGGACAAGTGACGACAGATCAAGCAGGAATAGTCAATCTATAATATTTGGCATGGACGGACTATTGTTTAAGGGGGCACTCACATTGGTGGGTGCTTTTTCTATTTATCAATTCATAAATTTGAGGAAACGGTCTTTTATGTACCAAACAATCCTGGCAGATCTTGAAAGCGGCATTTTAACCATCACGATCAATCGTCCCGATAAACTAAATGCATTAAATAACCAGGTTTTTAATGACCTTGATGCAGTTCTGGATGACGTCTATAAAAATTCTGAAATCAAATGCTCCATCATCACAGGTGCAGGAACAAAAGCGTTCGTTGCCGGTGCGGATATCAGCGAATTCCTGGAGCTTAGTCTGTCAGAGGCAACTAAGCTTTCAACCCGGGGTCACAGGGTGTTTGACAAAATAGAAAATTCTCCAAAGCCCATTATCGCAGCCGTGAATGGTTTCGCCTTAGGTGGCGGCTGTGAATTAGCCCTTGCCTGCCACTTTATTTACGCAAGTGAAAATGCAAAATTTGGCCAACCCGAAGTAAACCTTGGGCTGATACCAGGCTACGGAGGTACACAACGATTAACGCAGTTGATAGGGAGGAATCGCTCGATGGAATTATTAATTAGTGGAAATATGCTCTCTGCAAAGGAAGCAATGGATTGCGGGGTGGTTAATAAAGTTTTTTCCCCGGAAGAATTATTGCCAAAGACAAAAGAAATCCTGTTGCTCATCCAAACAAAGGCACCGATCGCCGTTGCCAAGGTGATCGAATGTGTAAATAATTTTGATCATACACAGCAGGGCTATGATCTTGAGATAAAAAAATTCGCTGAGTGCTTTGCTACCAAAGATGCAAAAGAAGGCGCAGCCGCATTCTTAGAAAAAAGAAAACCAAACTTTAAAGGTCGGTAGTGTGTAACCCCTGAAGGCAGGTAATTTTCGAAGGTTAGATATTGGACAGTAGATATTGGGATGTTGATTGCGACCGCGTAACCTACTATCCTGATGTCATAATATCTTAATATCGAATATCAGATACTCACCTCCTGAATAAAACCGAGGCCGGTATGACCTGATCTGGAAAACCAGGCCCTTTCCACTGAACTTGCAGGGCGTCACCTCCGCTTCTTTCAAAAAATAAAACTTTGATGGCGTGATATCCTTTTGCGAGAGGGATCTGATTATATTTCTCCACTATACCATGCAACCCATTATTATCAACTAATATTTTACCGTCAATCAATAATTGACTGCCGTCGTCTGAAGAAATATAGAAATTATAGACGCCGTCTGAGGGTATTTTTATTAATCCATCGAAAACAAATCCATAATTATCGCTTCCCTGTTTTGAACCAATGTCAAAAGCATTGATTACACCCGAAGAAGTTGGTTTCAGGGAATCAAAGTCCGGTAGCTTTGACCATTCACCTTCATAAACTGAATAGCTAATTCCCGGCGATGGGGACGAAATATTCAACGAGGGCGTGGGAGTCACTTTTTCAAAGCTCGCAGTTGATGTTTCAGTGATCGGTTTGTTCTTCAAAAAAGTTCTTGCCTTAACAATAGTTGACTTCTTTAGCAATAAAATTTTCATTGCAGCCGGCGAATTCACCGTAGGTTCTTCTCCGTTTGTGGTGTAGCGAATAACGCCATTCGGAATTTTGTTGCTGAGCGTAACCTGTAACTGATCAATAAAAATATTTGAAGAAGATTTTATTTCAGGTGCATCATAGGTCACCGGTTTGCCTTTTACATCCAATACAATAACCGTCGCATATTTTTGTTGTTCAGCTCCTGATAGATCGATCATATAATCATTACCTGCCCGGACTGGCTTTAGCTTCCTATTATCAGCCAGGAAATAACAGCTCGTGAACTGGCTACCTAAATTAGGCACGATTAACTTCCCATCTGCCGGCCATTCAAAAATGTGCAAATACAATCTTGTTCCGCCACTTATTGATTTCTGTGTACATCTTCCCCATGAAAGATCTTTGAACGGACTTGCCTTTGTTCCATAGATAGATTCATGATTGACACCCATCCAAGAACCAATATCCTGCAATCGTTCAACGGAAGCCTGGGGAAACAACCCCTCTGAAGTAGGCCCGACATTCAATAAGAAGTTCCCTCCTTTGGAAGCAATGTCAATTAGTTTTCGAACAAGATCCTCAGATGATTTCCAATGATTGTCATGACTGTTGTATCCCCAATTATTGTTCATCGTCATGCAGCTCTCCCAATCTGCACCGGGAACTCCTGTTGCAGGAATTTCCTGTTCGGGAGTACCAAAATCACCGGCGAATCCTGATTTTGTCTGCCCCAGGCCTTCTCTCCCAACATCTACACGATTGTTAATGATGATCGATGGTTGAAGGCTTCGCACATACTCATAAAGATCTTCTCCTCTTTCATGCGTCCATGTATTTTCCCATTGCCCGTCAAACCAAAGAACACCAATCTTCCCATAGTTAGTGAGCAGCTCTCTCAACTGTTTTTTCATGTACGAGATATACACGTCAAAATTGTCTCCTGTGCCCGGTCTGTCCTTTTCCCATTCTCTTCGCGGGAAGTAATAGGGCTGATGCCAGTCCATGATCGAATGATAAAAGCAAAGTTGAATACCTTCCTTTTTGCATGCCGTTGCTAACTCTTTCATCACATCACGATGAAAAGGAGTCGACATAATATCAAAATCGGTTTGCTTGGTGTCAAACATGCAAAAGCCATCGTGATGCTTGGTGGTAATGACGATATATTTCATCCCTGCCTCTTTCGCCATCTTTACCCACTCTTCAGCATTGAATCTTTCTGGATCAAATTGTTGAACAAGTTTGTCGTATTCCCTGATAGGGATTTGAGCGGTTGTTCGTATCCATTCAGCATGAGTAGTGTCTCCCTTCCATTCACCCGCTGGCACTGAGTACAAACCCCAATGAATAAACAAACCGAACCTCGCATCCTCCCACCATTTCATTCTTTGCTCTTTTTGGGCTTTAGTTTCGGAAAGAAAATCTTTTGTTTTGGTTTGTTGACCCTGTGCGGTAAGATTTAACATAAAAAGAAATGTAAACAAACTCAAAAAGATGATATTCTTATGACGGCAGATACAGGGCATGCCCGGTCTCTGCAACAAATTCGTTCCACTCAAAACCTGTCCCGACTTGTCGGGAGACGCCAGGCTTGCAATGTCGCTACGGCCTTCTGTATTCTTTGCGTTCCTTTGCGCCTTTGCGTGAAATATTTTTCCAATTGAAGCCATGACTATTTTTCGATTAGATTTTCAGGGATCAAATAAGCGGCGATCCCTGCGATCACAACCTTTCTTTTGCTATTTGAAAAATAAATATACAAATGATCAGTGCTGACCTGCGGAAATGTTATTATTCTTTTTCTCCCTATTGTCGTTGTACGACCCTCTATTCTTTCGTTATTTCCAATTCTTATTGAGAACGTTTCAACAGACTGCCCCATCTTTATTCCTTCCCTGAGAACAATGCAGTTTATTTTTTTTGTTTCGTTGAAATGCATCTGCAAAATTGATTTGATACTATCTCCTGCAGAAATGAAAAATTTTTCATCCTTTAAGAGATTTTTCCTGAAACCTTCCTCTCTCAGCTTCTTAAACCCTATCAATGCTATCGAATCTTTTTCATTGATCCTTCCTGTGCGGTCCGGCGGAACATTCAACAATAAGTTCGCTCCACGGCCGACAGACTTTAAATACAACTGAAATAAATCTTCGGGAGTTTTTACTTTATCGTCTTCTTCTTCATGATAAAACCAACCGGGACGAATGCTTACGTCACATTCTGCCGGTAGCCAAACCTTCCCATTTACATTTCCCCGATTCAACGTATCAACAGATGGTGCTCCGGCTCCGGGAGTAAATCCAACTGTGTCCAGCAAATTCCAATTCGTTTCTCCCGCAATTCCCTTTTCATTTCCGCACCAGCGAATATCAGGACCCACATCACTAAAGACAACAGTATTTGGTGATAGCCGACGAACCGTTTTTTTGAAACGATCCCAGTCATATACCTGTTTCTTTCCATTGGGTCCCTCCCCATTGGCCCCATCCCACCACAGCTCCCATATTGGTCCGTAATTCGTGAAGATCTCCTTCATCATATTTACAAACACGTCATTGTAGCCCGGCGTTCCGTATTTCGGATGATTGCGATCCCAGGGTGAAATATAAACTCCGAATTTCAATCCATACTCCTTACATGCCTGCGATAATTCCTTCAACACATCGCCTTTTCCATGTTTCCATTTGCTTTCGCGAACGGTGTGCGTAGAAAATTTACTGGGCCATAAACAAAACCCATCGTGATGTTTTGCGGTAATGATGATGCCTTTTGCACCTGCAGCTTTGGCCACACGGCACCACTGGCGACAGTCCAAATTGGTTGGATTGAAAATATCTTCCGGCTCTGTTCCTTCGCCCCATTCTTTATCGGTAAATGTGTTTGGACCAAAATGAGCAAAAAGATAAAACTCCATCTCATGCCAGGCCAATTGCTGCTTTGCTGGAACCGGGTTGTTGAGATTCTTTGTTTGTGAAAAACTATTTAGTGAAACCAAAAAAAATGCGAGGGTAAGATATCTCATTGTTCAATTGCTTTATTGCTTAATTGTTCTTCGGTGGTTTTACCTCTGTTGTATCCGTTGGTAATAATGGTACGATATAGCCGCCTGAATCGATCAAAGTCTTTGGAAACGCTTTCTTGAGATCATTCCATTCTGATTTTTTTACACCGGTTTGATAAAGATAAATGGATCGAAGACTTTTTAAATCCTTCAATTGTAAAACACCCTTTTCCGTCACCGCAGTACCAACCAGGTTAAGATATCGGAGATTCTGCAGTTCTTTCAAGTTTGCCAGGCCCTTATCTGTGATCTTTGTACGATCCAGTTGGAGTCTCATTAAATTTTTAAACCGGGCTATGACTTCTAAAGCAGAATCTGTGATGAACGTGCTGCCGAGTTTCAATTCGATCAACTGCTCCTTCAATGGCAAAAGCATTCTAACTTCTTTATCGCCAGGATTTGTTACAGTCACAAAATTAGCCGCTAAGTAATTCGTGTTTTGAGCTACCGGTTCGACCACTGCACCAATGTCCTTTAATTTTTTTACGGCTTCATCGTTTGCCTTCGAAACCGGTTTAGAAGGAAGATCGGGGACAATGACTCTTTTCACATCCACTTTTTGCAAAGCAAGCAAGGCCGGTTTTAGTTCTTCGGGTTGCTCCAATTGTTTCACCTTTTTATCAAAGGGCGCACCAGATGCGATCCACCAGTGGATTAACGCAATTTCCTGTTCAGTTGGTTGAGGTTTTTCTTTTGGCGGCATATGATCATCATTGTTACGTGGTAATGATAACCGCTTTGCCATCTCACTCTTTGCGACATTACCGGGTATGATCACAGGCCCGTCTTTGCCACCCTTCATTAATCGTAAACTATCGTCCATCCTCAATTTTCCTTTTTGCTTATTTTTTCCGTGGCAGGAATAACATTTTGTTTGTAGCACCGGCTGTATAACGTCTGAGTAGACCATCGCTTCCTGTACATTAGGAATTGGTTTTCGGATAGCCACTGTGTCTGAAGAAAGACTCCATGATTTTGTGAGATAACCAGAGCCATGGGTCAATGATCCACCAAGGTGGCCCGTTATTACGATCAGTACAAATAATAAAATACTGACCGAAACTCGTGTTTTAAAAGGCGATGCTTTACTATGAAAATAAAACATCGCAATGCTCACCGCAGCAACACTGATCCCAAACCATTGGTGGGTGATGACCAGACCTTCATCATAGTCTCCGCTGAATGATAGGAAGTATCCCGTAAGTGCAGAAAGAATGGCGCAGATCATTCCAATCATCAACGCGATATTTGTTGCGACGCGCAGAGAAGTAAATTTTGGCTTTCTTTCCAACCATTGAAATACGCAGGCAAGCAATAATATGCCAATGGGCAAATGGACAAGTACAACGTGAAAGTGACCGAGAGATTCTAACATGCAATAAGCTTTGAGCCGTCAGCTTTGAGCTGTGAGTAAAAACTCTAAACTTTTAATTTCTTCATGAAACCGATGAGCATCTTTTCTTCCTCATCTATATCTTTTAAAATTTCATCTCGTAATTGACTGTCGCCAAAACCTGCAGCCTGTGCTATTAGTAACCGGGTTTCGAGCTCGAAAGTGGAACCGAGAGAGATTTCAATAAATCTCAAATAACCCTTTTGACTCGCCCGACCGCTTCCTTCCGCAATATTGGAAGAAATTGACACGGCAGATCTTGTCATTTGGGCGCAAACACCAAACCGTTCTTCCTTTGGAAACATTTTGACAATTTTAAAAGTTTTTACACCAATGTCAAACCCTTTTTTCCAGATTCTTAGTCCTTTAAAATTCTTCATAAACAAGGTTTAAGGTTGGAAAATATTTTCAAAGGTCATAGCTCTTGGCTCACAGCTAAAAGCTCATGGTTTGCCCCTCGAAGCTTGCAGCATGAAGCTATGAGTACCTTTTCCTCAACAACTCCATCATATGAACATTGATCGCCCATTGATCAGCTAACGGTTGTTGCGTATACGGAAGCGTGGGCATATAAGTAGGCGGACCAAACTCAGTTAGTATTGTTAAACGGTCGCCCTGCTGCTTCTTTAATTCAACTATTTTGTCCCACCATGCAAAATGGGCCTTCATGGTTTCATCCCATTCGGGAGCCCTTGGATCGTTGACCTGCGGACCTTCAGGATGTCCAATCCGCGCATGAATATGATCTACCCGCTGCAAAGCAATATTGACGGTTTCAGGCTGATCCTGTAGTAAACTTTCACTCACATTGCACCAGTGCGACACATCATACGTAATTCTTAGTTCAGGAATTTTATCAAAGTATTGCCTGGCAACAGGTGCAGCAAACAAAATTCTTGAACGATGCGTTTCATGGCATATTTTTATGCCTGTCTCCTTTGCTAATTGAATGGTGTGATCTATAAAAGTTTTATTCTGTTCGTACGAGAAATAATCTCTGCCTGAGTGGCAATTGATATATAAAGGTCTTTGAGCCGTGTTCTTTGCCGCAGCATTCACCATGTTCTTGAATGTATTAAAATGTTGCTCATAGTTGCTTTCATGACCTGCCGTCAGGAAACCTACTTCAAGACTATTTTTTTTCAAGGCTGCAAATAATGCGTCCTGGTCACTCTTTTCGCCAGGCCACCAAATTTCAATACCATCATACCCATCTTTCTTAACTTTTGAGCAGTACTCATCAATCGTTCCTCCAAAGCCCCAATTGGTAGCTAAAATTTTCAATTCAAAATTCTTATTCATGGTAAATGCAGGTTTATTCGTGGAAGAAAATGCATCAAGAGATGAAAACAACAGGGCGGCCGTTGAGGAAACCCCCAGTTCTAAGAAATTCCTACGATCCAATATATAATTTTTAGAATGATGACTTAATTGAACATTGAATATTCCTAATATCCCAATACCTAATACAAGATATCTAATATCCCTGTCACGCCAATATCTCTTCGATCACCCTGCCCGCTACATCGGTCAATCTGAATGGTCGTCCCTGGAACTGGTAGGTAAATTTTTCATGATCAAAACCCAATTGATTTAAAACAGTAGCCTGTATATCGAATGAATCTACCTTGCCACTGATGGCACTATAGCCTATCTCATCTGTTTCACCATAGCTACCGCCCTTTTTAATTCCCGCACCAGCCATCCAGATCGTAAATGCTTCCGTGTGATGATCTCTTCCTTTGAAAATGTTTTGTTTGCCTTCGCGGTTTTCCTGCATAGGTGTTCTTCCAAATTCTCCTCCCCAGATGACCAATGTCTCTTCGAGTAGTCCTCTCTGTTTCAGATCAAGTATCAATGCCGTCATCGCTTTGTCCACCTGTCTGCATTTATTAATAAACCCAACATCGATAGCAAGACTTGCATCTGTACCATGACTGTCCCAACCCCAGTCAAACAACTGAACAAACCTTACACCTTTCTCGACTAATTTTCTTGCCAGCAATACATTGTTTGCAAAACAAGCCACATTTGGTTTCGTCCCATACATCTCATGGATATAGCCAGGTTCATCATTTATATTCATTACTTCAGGCACAGAGATCTGCATACGATAAGCCATTTCATATTGCGAAATGCGTGAAAGAATTTCGGGGTCTTTGTATTCTTCGTATTCTTTTTTGTTGATCTCGTTAATGGCATCGATCGAAGCTTTGCGCAGATCCCGATCCATTCCTTGAGGATCTTTGATAAACAAAACAGGATCGCCTTCGCTTCTGCATTGAACACCTTGATACACCGATGGTAAAAATCCACTTCCCCAGACACTTTTGCCTGCATCAGGAAACTTTCCTCCCGACGTCAATACAACAAAGCCAGGCAGGTTTTGATTTTCCGTTCCCAAACCATACGTCACCCATGATCCCATACTTGGCCGACCTAGTCGCGGCGAGCCGGTATGTACAAGCAATTGCGCAGGAGCATGGTTAAACTGATCGGTCGTAACCGCTTTCAAAAAGCTTACTTCATCAACGATCGTTGAGAAATGCGGAAGGTGTTCACTTATCCAGGCACGACTTTCGCCGTGTTGTGCAAATTTTGCCTGCGGTCCCAGCATCTTCGGAACGCCACGAATAAATGCAAACCGTTTTCCCTCGAGCAAAGATTGCGGACAATCTTGTCCATCCAGTTTCATCAACGCAGGCTTGTAGTCGAATAACTCCAGTTGCGATGGTGCCCCGGCCATGTGCAGGTAGATAACAGCCTTTGCTTTGCCAGGAAATGGCGGAAGCTTTGGTGCCAATGGATGGGCCGGATCAAATAATATATTTGACACGTCTGATGATCGCGACCTGCATCCAAGCAATGAACCCAATGCCAGTGCCCCCAATCCCATTGCACTTTCCTTTAAGAAATGCCGACGTGTATGACACTGAAGATGCGCATGGTTCGCTTCTTCAACTAATTTTTGATTATGGAGATCCTTTTTTGTCATTAAATATTATTATGTAGCCGGCTGCAGCAATTCTATTTATCGTCCGTTGCGTCGCACTCTTGTAGGTCCCGTAATTCTCCTCAGCCATTTTGAAATTTTGAAATTGGGAAATTTCGAAATTTCCCAATCGACCTTTTCCCAATCTCATTAATTCTTCGTTATCACCTCATCCAAATTCAATATCGCATTTGCCACTACCACCATTGCCGCCGTTTCAGGATTATTGTGCTCGTCATCTACTCCGATCATCTCGCACGTCTTGTCTTTATCTTTCTCAAACTTTTGCAATGACTCATCGTGCAATTTCATCAGCACAGATAATTTATCGGCCGAAATTGATTTATACACGGCCATTTCGTATCCTTTACTTATTTGCTGTTTTATATCTTTCCCGGCTTCTTGCATGTTGTACGCAAAATATCTTGCCATGTCAATGTAAGCCTCATCATTCAATGTAACCAACGCCTGCAATGGCGTATTCGTACGGATTCGCCTGGCTGTACAAACTTCTCTTGCAACTCCGTCAAATGTCATCATCGAAGGATAGGGTGCCGTTCTCTTCCAATAAGTATACAATGCCCGGCGATATTGTTCTTTACCCTCACTCTTTATCCAATCTGCACCATTCCACGGCGACAGCCAGATTCCTTTCGGCTGATAAGGAAATACGCTTGGACCATACATTTTTTCATACAAAAGTCCGCTGATGCACAAGCCCTGGTCACGAACTTGTTCGGCGGACAATCTTACTCGTGCGCCACGACCATATAATTTATTTGAAGGATCCTTTTCGAGAGTCTCAGGTGTCAATCTTGAATCTTGTCTGTACGTTGCCGACATCATGATCTCCTTCAGCAAGCTCTTTACACTCC
>DASYSW010000111.1:0-8382 GCA_036002905.1 Chitinophagaceae bacterium | reverse complement strand
CAGCAGCTACTGAACTTGGAACTAACCAGTGGTTAGGTGCTTTGCTGCAGGGTGCAGGTGTGTCGGGTATATTGGTTCTTGTATTTATAAATGGATTAATGGCAGTTGGTCGCTCTTTCGCCGGTCCCTTTGTACATCGGCTCAACCCAAATGGAATGCTGATATTGTCAGCACTCCTCGCCTGCATTGGCTTAGTGTTGTTGAGCAAATCAACCGGCTATGCCGCATTTGGGGCTGCTTTCGTCTTCGCCGCCGGTATTTGTTTTTTCTGGCCAACTATGCTGGGCTTTGTGTCAGAGTATCTGCCAAACACCGGGGCCCTGGGGCTTTCATTAATGGGAGGTGCCGGTATGTTCTCCTCGTCGCTTGTGATCCCAATGATGGGAAGATGGTACGATAATTATAAAGCCGCAGCTGTTTCCGCAGGAAGTACGGCACAACAAGCCGATGCCATTGCGGGTTCAAATACATTTCTCAAAGTGGCGATCATGCCAGCCATCGTTTTGGTTGTATTTATATTAATCTATATTGCAAGAAAAAAAGTTTATGCCGCTCACAAACAACAACAAGTGGCAGCATAAACCAAAAAAGAAGTACCTTAACCCCACGGATTGCTGGTAATGAAAAAAACTAATAGAAGAGAAGCCCTGAAAAATCTTGCCTTAGGTTCATTTGCCTTAAGTACGGCCGGCAGCTTATCATGCGCTGAAAATATGAACGACGATCAAAAACTGAAAGGCAATGTCAATCACTCTGTTTGTCAATGGACCTACAATTTTATATCCCTCGATGAACTTTGCCAGGTGGTGAAAAAGATTGGGTTCAATGCCATCGACCTCATTGCTCCAAAGGACTGGCCAACACTTCAGAAATACGGTATCTATAGCTCCATGTGTTATATCGGCGGCAAGGTGAGCCTGACCGAAGGTTTCAACGACAAAAAATATCATGAGGCATTGATAAAAGACTACGAGGACGTGATCCCGCTGATGGTGAAGGCTGGTTACAAGAATGTGATCTGCTTTAGCGGTAACCGCAACGGAATGGACGATGAAACCGGTTTAAAAAATTGTGCAGAAGGAATAAAGCAATTTATTGGTCTCGCTGAAAAAAATAATGTAATGGTTCAAATGGAGTTGCTGAACAGCAAGGTGAATCATAAAGACTATATGTGTGACAAAACTCCCTGGGGAGTAGAATTAGTAAAGAGGATCGGTTCACCGAATTTCAAACTGCTCTATGATATTTACCATATGCAGATCGATGAAGGTGACGTGATCAGAACAATAAAGGATAATAAAGATTATTTCGGTCATTATCATACGGGAGGCGTGCCGGGAAGAAATATCATTGATGAATCGCAGGAGCTTTATTACCCTGCTATCATGAAAGCAATTTTGGAAACAGGATTCACAGATTATGTAGCACAGGAATTTATACCATTGGGCAATAGCAATGATGAAAAAATTGCGCAGTTAAAAAAAGCGGTGAAGATTTGTGATATATAGAAGCCCCCTCCAGCTCCCCCGACAAAGAGGTGAGGCCAAAATAGCCGAATAGCGAACCGAAGGCACAAGAGTGCGACGCAACCGAAGCCTACTAGAAATTCAACAGCTGATTACAAAAAAACAACAACAATAAACGACAAAATCTCATTATGCCAGAAAATTATGATGCAATTGTGATCGGTTCAGGTATCAGCGGTGGATGGGCCGCCAAAGAATTATGCGAAAAGGGATTAAAAGTATTGATGCTTGAAAGAGGTCGACCTCTTGAACATATTACAGACTATGCTGACAGCAACAAACCTGTCTGGGAATATCCTCATCGTGGAGGTCGCACCCAGCAAATGATAAAAGATTACCCGGTACTAAAAAGAGATTACCCTCTTAATGAAAGAAACCTCAATTTCTGGACAAGCGATAAGGATTGTCCTTATACAGAAGTAAAAAGATTTGACTGGTTTCGCGGCTACCATACGGGTGGTCGTTCCCTGATGTGGGGAAGGCAAAGCTATCGATGGAGTGATTGGGATTTTGAAGCCAATGCCAAAGACGGAATTGCCGTTGATTGGCCGATTCGCTACAAGGATATCGCTCCCTGGTATGACCATGTTGAAAGTTTTGCCGGCATCAGTGGATCAATCGATGGTTTGCCGCAATTGCCTGATGGAAAATTTCTACCGCCAATGGATCTGAATTGCGTTGAAAGGGATGTAGCAGCGAAAATAAAAGAGAAATATGAACACAGAAGATTGATCATTGGTCGCAGCGCGAATCTTACAAAAGCAAAACCCGACGAGCATCGCCAATGTAACTTCAGGAATATGTGCTCGAATGGTTGTCCTTTTGGGGGATACTTTAGTACACAATCATCTACCCTGCCGGCTGCAAACAAAACCGGTAATCTCAAACTCCAGAATTACGCGATCGTTACAAAGATCCTTTATGATAAGGATAAAAAGAAAGCAACAGGAGTTGAAGTACTGGATGCTGAAACAAATAAAACAACCGTGTACAATTCAAAAATAATTTTTCTCTGCGCGTCCACGCTTAACTCTGCATGGGTATTGATGAACTCAGCAACGGATGTTTGGCCTGATGGATTGGGAAGCAGCAGTGGTGAGCTGGGACACAATTTGATGGATCATCATTTGGGTGTCGGCGCAGGTGGCGAGGTTGAAGGTTACGAGGATAAATATTATACCGGCTTCCGTCCAAATGGTTTTTATATTCCCCGGTACAGGAATTATTTTGGAGACAAAAGAGATTACATCCGTGGTTTTGGTTACCAGGGCGCAGGCAGCAGACAAAATTGGAGCCGACAGGTGGCCGAACTGAGTCTCGGTGCCGATTTTAAAGACGCTATCACGCAGCCGGGCCACTGGACGATTGGCATGGGCGGTTTTGGTGAGACTTTGCCCTATCACGATAACAAAGTGACGCTTGATAAAACGAAAAAAGACAAATGGGGATTGAATGTGTTGGCTATTGATTGCGAACTGAAAGAAAATGAATTAAAGATGAGAAAAGATATGCTCGCGGATGCCGTCGAAATGTTGGAAGCCGCCGGTGCAAAAAATGTAAAAGGCCGTGATGGTGACGGAACTCTCGGACGTGGTATTCACGAAATGGGTACAGCCCGCATGGGTAAGGACAAGAAAACGTCTGTGCTGAACAAATGGAACCAGGTGTGGGATGCCATGAATGTGTTTGTTACCGATGGCTCATGCATGACATCTGCTGCTTGTCAAAATCCATCACTCACTTACATGGCGTTAACGGCAAGAGCGGCAGATTATGCGGTGAGTGAATTGAAGAAAGGGAACCTGTAAGCCCCTAAAGCTCCATACGGGGGACCTAGCATTTGTCAATTATGACTCGATATAAAATATTAAAACAGTCAAAAATTCTCCCTTTTCGGGGGAGTCAGAGGGGGCTTTATGCCTAACGATACAACCGGGGTAAATATTAATAACAAAGGCGTCGATCAAAATAGTTTTGATGCGATCGTTATTGGCTCAGGCATGAGCGGTGGCTGGGCCGCCAAAGAATTATGTGATCATGGACTCAAGACACTGGTTCTTGAAAGAGGCCGGGATGTGAAACATATCAAAGATTACCCGACTACCAATATGAATCCATGGGATTTTCGTCATCGCGGGCGAATGCCGATCAAAACGCTTGAAGAGAATCCAATTGTTGCCAGGTGCTATGCATATGGCGAGTCAACTGATCATTTTTTTGTAAAAGATAAAGAGCATCCTTATGTACAGGAAAAGCCATTTGACTGGATTCGTGGTTACCAGGTGGGCGGCAAGTCGTTATTGTGGGCAAGAGCCACGCAACGCTGGAGTAAATATGATTTCGAAGGCGCAGTGCGAGATGGCATCGCCGATTGGCCGATCCGGTATGAGGATATAGCTCCCTGGTATTCTCATGTTGAAATATTCGCCGGAATAAGTGGAAACAAAGATGGACTTGACACATTACCCGATGGTGAATTTTTGCCTCCGTGGGAATTGAATTGTGTTGAAAAGGACATTCAGCAAAAGATCAATGATAATTATAAGGACCGTCGTGCGATCATTGGCCGGTGTGCTCATTTGACACAACCGAAAGAAATCCATTTGCAACAAGGACGCGGCAAATGCCAAGCAAGAGTTGTTTGTGAAAGAGGATGCCCGTATGGTGGCTACTTCACCTCCGTTTCGTCTACCCTACCCTGGGCAGAGAAAACAGGTAATATGACCCTTCTTCCCCATTCGGTTGTACATTCTGTGATTTATGATGATAAAAAAGGCAGAGCAGTCGGCGTGCGAGTGATCAATGCGTTGACAAAACAGGCAACCGAATACTTTGCAAAAGTCATATTTGTAAACGCAGCCTGTCTCAATACAAACCTGGTCTTATTGAATTCTACATCCAATCGTTTTCCCAATGGTTTGGGAAATGATAGTGGCATGCTTGGAAAATTTGTGGCTTTTCATAATTACAGGGGAACGATCAACGCGGTCGTCGACGGCTACCTGGACAAATATTATTATGGGCAAAAGCCGACCGGCGCTACCATTCCAAACTTCCGCAATGTTCATAAACACGACATGGATTTTCTGCGCGGGTATATGATACATTTTAGTGCGTCAAGATGGAGCGGCGGTTCTTTCAAGGGACCGGACCTCGGGGGCGAATATAAAGACGCTATGTCAGAACCGGGAGGCTGGGGAGTATGGATGATGATGCAGGGTGAAACAATTCCGAAAGAAAAGAATCATGTTCGATTGAGCAAGGATCAAAAAGATGAGTGGGGTATTCCCCAACTCATTACATCCGTGGACTACGACGACAATGATGAAAAAGTATTGAAAGATTTTTTTGAGCAGGGATCTGAGATGCTGGAAAAAGCGGGATGCAAATATATTTCCACGAATGACAGCAAACAGGCACCGGGACTTGACATTCATGAAATGGGTGGCGTGAGAATGGGAAATGATCCGAAGACATCGTTGTTGAACAAATGGAATCAACTGCATCATTGCTCAAATGTGTTTGTCACGGACGGCGCATGCATGGCTTCAACCAGCACGCAAAATCCATCCCTGACATTTATGGCCATTACTGCAAGAGCAGCAAACTATGCAGTGGATGAATTGAAGAAAGGGAATCTTTAATTGTGTATGAGTAATTTTAGATTTACGATTTTGGATTTTAGATTTTAGGATAATGATAAAGTGATCTTTTAATGAAATATTGCCCTTTGCGTGTCTTGTCGTCTTTACGTGAAATAAAATTTTAAACCTCATAAACTTTTATATGGATAGAAGAGAACTCTTAAAAATGGTCGCAATACTTACCGGTGGTGCCGTTGTAGGTGCCGAAGCTTTCCTGACCGGTTGTAAAAACTCTGAAACAACAAGCGCCGCCCTGGCGTTCAGCGAAGAAGATATTCCCTATCTCGATGAAGTAGCAGAAACTATTTTGCCTGCTACGAGCACGCCGGGAGCAAAGGCCGCAAAGGTGGGACAATTCATGACGGTGATCGTAAATGATTGCTATGAAGAAGGCGATCAAAAAACTTTTCACGAGGGCATGAAGCAATTAAAAGACGCTTTTGATAAAAAGTACAGCAACTCGTTTATGAAGGGTACACCGCAGCAACGTCATGATTTTTTGGTTGACCTTGACAAGGAAGCCAAAGAACATCAGAAGAAAAGAGGCGAAGCAAGGGAGAAAAATAAAGATGACAAAACACCCAATCATTACTTCTCACTGATGAAGCAACTGACATTGTGGGGGTACTTTACTTCAAAGGAAGGAATGGAGAATGCTCTTCGCTACAACCCGGTACCTGGGCACTACGAAGGTTGTATTGATTATAAAAAAGGAGAAAAATCTTTTGCCGGCCTGGGGGGTTAAAAAGGGCGGTTAAAAAAATGAAATCATGAATAAGAGACGCAGAGAATTTATTAAACTCGGTGGCAATCTTGCAGCAGGTCTCGCACTGGCGCCGCTTGCTGGTAACTTTTTGAACGAAGCAGGAAACGACAAACTGGATAAGTTCGGCATCCAGTTGTGGACAGTAAAGGTTGCCCTTGGCAAAGATCCGCAGGGTGTATTGAAGCAATTGTCAGAAGATGGGTATAAACAAATCGAAAGTTTTGAAGGCAGCAAGGGGATCTTTTGGGGAATGAGCAACACCGATTTCAAAAAATATATGGACGACCTGGGCATGACGATCATTTCCAGTCATTGTAACATCAATAAAGATTTTGAAAAGAAAGCGGATGAGGCAGCAGCCATTGGGATGAAATATTTGCTATGTCCTGCCATCGGTGCACCGAAAACTGTTGATGACGCAAAAAAAATAACCGACCAGTTCAATAAATGTGGCGAGATCTGCAAGAAAGCAGGTATACGGTTTGGCTATCACAACCATGATCATGATTTCAAAATGGTAGACAACCAATCGACTCTTGATCTTTACATACAAAACACAGATCCTGCATCGGTAGATTACGAGATGGATATTTATTGGGTAGTGACAGCTAACCAGGATCCCGAAGAATGGCTAAAAAAATACAAGAACCGTTTCCGTTTGTGTCATATCAAGGACAGGATAAAGAATACGACCCAAAAAGATGCATCCTGCATTCTTGGTGAAGGCAGCATTGATTTTGCTAAAATTGTAAAAACTGCAAAAGATAACGGCATGCAATATTATATAGTCGAGCAGGAACGCTATGATAATACTACAGAAATGGACTGCGCCAAAGCCGATGCGGCTTACTTAAAGAAATTCAAATTCTAGAACCAGGATTTATAGGATTGGTAAGAATTTTAAGGAAACTAATTTGCCTTGCATAATAGCAAGGCTTTTTATTTTTCGCCACATAGGCAGATAGGCATAGAGGTACACATAGTCATACGTAGCGCAAAGTACGTGCTCTATGTGTTCCTATATTTCTATGGCCCTATGTAGTGAAAAATTAAAACCCGGCTATTATTATCTTTCTTTCGCTTTCAGGGCTTTGCTTTATCGAGCGGTAAAGCGAGCAAAGATTTTTAATTTTTACTTTTCCCGAAGGGATACCTTCGGTATGAATTTTTAATTTCTTAAGTGCTCAAATTTCTCGACATACTTCTTACGTGTGCTCATTTCGCCCTGATCGGTTTTAATGTTTTTGGCTGGATATGGCCAAAAACAAGAAAGGCCCATTTGATAACTGTAGCTGCCACTGCTTTTTCATGGTTCGTTCTTGGTATCTGGTTTGGCTGGGGCTACTGCCCTATTACAGACTGGCAATGGAAAGTAAAACATAGATTAGGCGAAACAAATCTTCCCAACTCTTTTATAAAATATTATGCGGATAAGATCAGCGGCAAAGACATTGATCCCAAAATTGTAGACACTGCCACACTCATCATTTTCCTCGCCGTGATAATTCTTACTGTACTCCTGAATTTTTTTAACAAACGGACGAAAAATTAAGCAAAACTTTATGATTTAGATCACAAATCATAACGGCTCAATATTCCTCTGGCAATCATTTTGCAATACTGATACCAAAATCTTCCTTATGCAAACTTTTACCCCGGAGATGCGTTTGAAACAGGAACTGGTCAATAGCATCATGCATGGCTTCGGTATACTCTTCGGCATTATCTGCATACCTATTCTTATTACTTTTTCCGTAAAGGGCGAAAATCTGAATGGCATCATTGGCTCGAGCATCTATGGCTTTTGCTTTTTAATGGTTTTCACATTTTCCACTTTGTATCACGGCTTCCAGCATGAAAAAGTAAAACGTGCGCTAAAGATCCTCGATCATATCAGTATTTATTACCTGATCGCTGGTACCTATACCCCGCTTATACTTATTTATAATAACAATAGTTTTGGAATTACGCTTCTCTGCGTTTTGTGGTCATTAACCATACTCGGGACCGTTTTTAAGGTGTTTTATTGCGGGCGTTGGGAAATTGTTTCAACGGCGATTTATTTATTAATGGGCTGGAGCATGCTTGCCGGCGGAAACTCATTTTTTGAAAGGATGCCTCACGCTGTTTTTCAAATGATCATTGCCGGTGGTATCATTTATAGTCTCGGCGTAATTTTTTATCTCTGGGAAAGGTATTTTTACAGTCATGCTCTTTGGCATCTTTTCGTGCTTGCGGCAGCTATCTGCCACTATGTAGCCATTCTGCTTTCGGTATAGTTGTTCAAATCAATATACCAATTATATTTACTGCATTTCATGATGCCTGTTATGGGCAGGTTTGAAATAAATCATGCCCTGCGCCTTTACTTCATTTTATCTTCAATGAATAATTTTGGTTTATGAATACTCCCGATTCGCTGAAAATGCGCAAGGAAGCACCGGCA
>DASYSW010000110.1:0-7345 GCA_036002905.1 Chitinophagaceae bacterium | reverse complement strand
TTATTATATGGTTTAAAAACCATGCCATTGTGGTTTTCCCCCAGTTGTAGCTGTCTAGCTGCCAAGGGCGGTGAAAGAGTGGTGGAAAATCCACAAAAAATACTACGCAACAAACACGCAGTTAAAATATTTTCAAATAATGGTACTCGCATTACCTTTTTAAAGATGCTTCACGTAACGATATGATTTTTTATTAGTAGATCTTGTTTGTGCAAGAAATCCATATCAAAATTGATATTGTAGAATATTCAATTTTTTAAAATGGCGAAAGGTCTCTATAATTTATATGATGCAAGCTTACCTGTAAAGTCCTATTTACAAATAAGATAACCAACATCTAAAAAAGAAGGGGCGCAAGTTGCATAGTACTTCGTTCTGAACAGACTAACGCAATGTCCGAATGAATACCTGAATTTTCTATTGCTACAAAAAGTTGGCTGACGGAGGAGTGTGAGGAAGTTCTAACTGCGAAAACAGAAAGAGAACCATAAAGTCGCTTTCGCACTTTTCACATTATGCTTTTGTAGACCCGGCAGGCCGAAGTTCGAACTTTTGGGTAGAAGATTTATGCGCGATAAACGTTGTGTCCTTTGTGTCAACCTTGTGCTCGTCGTGACCAAATTGCCGGTCACAAAGAACACCACGGGTGCACAAAGATCACAAAGCTGTAGTCTCAACAGGCCGCAGTTCGAACTTTCTGATAGAAGATTTACTGTCAATAGTTGGCCTTGGGAGCTTTTTTAAATCCGATCAGGAGTTATAACCACCGTAGTACAAAAGCCAGGATGATCCCATGATCTCCATCGCAGAAGTATTTTAACCGAAACAAAACTAAAAGTCCCCTTTATGGAATAGATTTTTCACAACAAGTTTGCGACATTTTCCAAAATGCTATGCCTTTATAAACTCGGTTCCTTAGTCTTAGATTGAGCTTTTGGATTCTCATACACTTGCCATAATTTGATTTTGTTATTGTCCACTACGACTTTCCAGGAAGCAGGCCAATAACTTGCATTATTGCCTGTTTGCTGTCCTTTAGGGGTACAGCTCGCAAAGCCAAAAGCGCCAAGAAACTCACCGTTGGCAACGATGTTTGTGATTTCAATTTTGTAGTCAGAAAACTCTTGGAAATAACCCTTCCAATCCATTTTCATTTTGTGTTTACCGACGACTTCGTGACCATGAGCGTCAATAAATTTATGGTCGTCGGTCATTAAAGCATACATTTTATCTACACTGTGTTCGTTAATTGCGTTCGCAAAGTCGTAGACGGTTTTTTTATTCATAGCCTTTATCCTCATTATTGTTTACCGGAAAATTTTTAGTTCCAATGATCGCTTCACAATTGTCCCTGGCAAAGTTTGCTCCTTCTCGCTTGTCAGTTTGGGTTCGTACTGTCCCTGTCATGACGCCTAACATTCAAAAATGACGGAAACAAAATTACTATATTCCAAATGTGGATCCAGTCCGGTTGGTTGGAACGAAGGCCGGACACAAAACCTTTGACGTCGTCCGTCTCTTTAAACTTACGCAGAACCTTGTAAGGTAGACAATAAAACGGTAGTATTGCAATTTATCTTTGGAGTTATTCAATCAGCCACAAAGGGAATTTACTTGCGAACCAAATTAAAAGGAATAAACTTTGACGGGTCTTTCATCCTGAACAATCATTGACAAAGAAAATATAAATTTCAAAATAACATTTCTTTTATGAGCGACTTTTTAACACGTCTTGATCTTCATGATGCAAAATGGCCGGATGAATATATTAGCAGACTTCATTCAGCTATGGCAAGAGAAGGTTTTTCAAGGACTATCACAGACGAAAAGGGCATTGTTTATGAATTACCTATTGCCGAGTATTATAAAAGTACCAGTGAAAATATTGAAGAGGTGCTTGAGAGAGCGAAAAAAGCCGCTACGACAACAGGCAAAAAATTCGGAGTTATTGTTGGGGATTGCACTAACCTAAAATGGAGCGGTCTAGCTGTTGCGAAGAAATAGGACTCTTCCTGATTGAATTTGTAACTCAATCCATCGAAGATTCTATTTGTCTCTTTAGAATTTTTCAAAAAGAAATCAAGAAGCTTCCTTCGATAAATAGAAAGCCCGCTTACATCAACTGAGCGGATGTACAGTCATCTTCGCCTACACTTCGGTGATCGATGTAGCTCCGGCAGGCTGTAGTTCGAACTTTTTGGTTGAGGATTTATGGGCGATAAACGTTGTGTCCTATGTGTCAACCTTGTGCTCGTCGTGACCAAATTGCTGGTCACAAAGAACATCACGGATACACAAAATTGACAATAATCGGGGGGTGGCTTGTGCTCGAATGGGGTTCGTTTAGGTGGTTGCACCGATCGAAGGGCAGCGAAATAGAGAAAGTCTTCTGTCTCGCGTCAAAAGTTCCGAAAACGGTCCCTAACAGGCGTATTAAGCATAGCATCCCTTGCAATTGAAATCTGCTTCTCACTGTAAAGAGTTATCTGCGTTTTACCCTTATAAAGCAAGACACGCCCAGTCACTTGAACATATTGGTTTAAATACGCGGTTTCCGGGGTTTGCGTGAAATTTTGCCTGTCAGCGCCCGGTATTAAGAGGATAAGTAGTTCTATTTCATTTTTATCGCCAATGGTGACCAACGTCGGGGCTTCTTTTCTATCAGTTAAGCGTTGAACATTGGTAACAAATCCAATAATGATGATCGAATCGCCTATGTGTTTTGATGCTTCACCGGGACGTGTCCAGGTTTGAGAAAACGTCATAGATGAAAAAAATGCAGCTAAAATGAATGAAAAGATTTTCTTCATATACACTTTGTCGTTAAATATGCTAAACAGGAACTCCCACGGAGCCGATTTAACATTTCCTTGTACGGACCCAATAGCTGTTAACTCATAAAATAGAAGGAAACTAGAAGAGATGCCTATGAGGAGTTGCAGACCCGGCAAGCCAGAGTTCGAACTTTCTGTCGGAGGATTTAATTGCAATTTTTTTTTTGCAGATTGCACCTATGAACTTTAGGGTGTTTGAATCTTAGAACCTTCTTTGCATGGAAGTGAATCTGTGAATCATGTAACATATCTTCAAAATCATGTAACAATTGCATATCATAAACGATCTAACTTCACTTCAGTTAATTGATGAAATTTCTTCCTTTTAAGAACCCTTCATTCCAGGTTTTCCAAAAATCAAGGAAATTACCGAATAATTAATTGACTCGTACTCGTCCTGCCTTATTGTATAAAATTAAATTTCATTTCTTAAATTTTAAAACCACACATTATGCTAACATCACATGGGAAAGCCATTATTCTGTTTATTACTTTATTTAGCGGCGTGCAGCTAACATCAAAGGCACAAACTGATCGTTCCATCACAGTGTACCAGTACCGTCGCGTACCAGGCGATAAGGTTGATGAGTTCATAAAACGAGAGACCACGTATTGGAGCAAAGTAGCAGAACAGGCGGTAAAGAACAAGACCATGACTTTCTGGGCACTGCTTGAAAAGCAAGGTGACTATGACATGCCCAACACGTCAAATTATTTATTCATCAACACGTTCCCCGACATTGACAAAGTGGGTGATGTTTTTAATTCCCCGGAAAAAATCGCAGGTGTTCCTTACGCAAAAATGGAAACCAATTCGCTTAGCACCACTACAAGCCAGCTTTTCGTGCATGGTGAGAACTGGGAACAGGCCGCCAACGCAATCCCTGCAAAAGATTTTAATTATGTTGTGATGCTTTATCACAATACGAACTATCCGGATAGTCTTATCGGGCTCGAAAAAGCTTACTGGTCGCCATTTATCAAAAAGGCAATGGACAATAAGCAAACTCCTCAGATGGCCTGGGGCAATGCCGTGGTATTATCGCCATCCGGAGACAATATCAAGTTTAACACGGTCTCCTATGACCTTTTTAAAACACTTCAGGATGCATTGATGCCGAATTGGGATCCTAAGCTCGAATTTCCCAGCGAAGGCTTGGGCAAAATAAATTCGATTGAGTTAAACAGGAGAGGTTCTGTTGTTTACCGGGTTGTAAAAGTCGTTTCGACGCAGTAATCAAAAAATTTTTAAGGAAATGCCGGGATTATTCCCGGCATTTGTCGTTTATACCCAAAGAGGTATATGATTTCAAATTATAAAGATTCTTATTAATTAATTGTCTACTTAGCAGATGAAATATTAGCAAGGTTTCCATTTGCATAATTAACCCGTGGATTTGCTATACGCTGATTTCCGGAGATCATGACAGCACGTAGACCGACATTAAAGTAGTCCCGACAGGCCAGAGTTCGAACTTTTTGATTTCTTATACTTTTAGAATGGGGTCCATTTCTGAAGAGGAAGGATTGTTACAGATCAACGAACAAGAACGATTATCTTGGGCACAATTTTCTTCAAATTAGTACTGACCGATAGAATAAAAAAAAATGATCATGAATGAATCATTGACTCCACAACAGACAGAGATGCTATCGATATTTCAAGCGCATATGAACGCCGAACTTGAAGGCAACCTTGAAATGACAATGAAAACAATGTCTGAAAATCCTCATCTCAATCATGTCCCTGTGATGGCGGGGGGAGAGGGACGGGATGGAGTCAGGCAATTTTACAAAAATCACCTGGTAGGTAAATTTTTTCCTCCGGACGTTAAAATCACCTCGGTGAGCGAAACAATCGGTTCGAACCGAATAGTTGATGAATTAGTGATAAGTTTCACTCATACGGTTAAAATCGATTGGCTTTTACCCGGCATTGAACCGACGGGGAAACCTCTATTGATTGCGTTTGTGGTGATTGTAGGATTTGAAAGAAACAAAATTTCATATGAGCATATTTATTGGGACCAGGCAAGTGTCTTAGTCCAGGTTGGCCTACTCAATCGTGTGGGACTGCCTGTTACAGGCTCAGAAAGCGCTGAAAAAATTCTTAATCCCGGGTTGCCGTCGCGAACAGCTTACTGAAATGGCGTTGCAGGGCAACTTGAAAGTATGTTGGTAATAAAGAATTGACATTGCAATTCCAGTATTTAAGGTAAACATTGAAGTAGTCCCGACAGGCCAGAGTTCGAACCTTTTGATAAAGGACTTAAATTCCATTCTGGATACAGGCTGCATAGTTTAAACATAGGTTGTCGCGATTTTCGAAATCTTAATTGTTGTACTTGTTGGCTCTCCTTATTGTCATTACCTCATTTTCGAACAATTGGTGTTCGAAAGCGCACGCTATTTACAGATAGTCAATCATCTTATCGGTCTACGTTTCAACTGTTTGGCAGATGGGCACATCATTTGACCCAACGACAAAAATAAACTTCAGAGTGAAATTTTGTCTTCGTACTGTTCATCACTCATTCTACGCATTGTTGTTTGTTACGGCCGCGGGATGTCGTAGGTCGGATACATCGGATTCGTGGAACGAGGCGCTGAGCAGGCAGCTCCGCAAGGATACGTCGATGATAAAGATCGATACCGGGTTTTGCAATTTCATAAGGAAATACCAGGTTCCTGCAATTTCTGTCGCGGTTGCAAAGAACGATCGCCTGGTGTACCTCAAAGCGTTCGGCCTGGCGAATCTTTCAGACGGAGTCGAAGTGGATAATCAAAGTCTTTTCAGGATCGTTGAATCGTCGATGGCAATTACATCGATAGCAATTAAAAAACTCATCGCCGAAGGACGGCTCAATTATAATTCGAAAGTTTTTGGAAAGGACGGCATACTGGGATCTCAATATGGGCGAAATCAATATGGAAAGTGGATTACCGATCTCACAATCGAAAATCTGCTGAAGAATCAAACTGGATGGTACGGAGAGAACGACATGATCGCGGATGTGAATTTTAGACAATTGTTTCCGTCCAGCGACAGTGCGCTTTCGTGGGCTCTGGATCACGTCCTCTTGAAATCAGTGCCTGAAGACACTTCTAACTTTTCAGAATTTGACTATTTCGTTCTTGGCCGGGTGATTGAAAAGGTGTCTGGCATGCGTTACGAAAACTGTGTAAAAGAAAATATCCTGCGACCCGCAGGAATAACGGATATGGAATTGGATCGGGACGGCGACCGAAGACCTCATGAAGTCAGTTATTACTTTCCTTCACCCACTCCAAATTCGATAGGCGACCTGTTCCGGCGGCGAGCTAACGGTGAAGTTCATGAGAACTTGTATTTATCGAGGGGCGATGCTGCGCTTGGATGGATCGCTTCTGCAGCTGATATGGTAAAACTCATGATAAAATATAAAACCTTTGAATCTTTCCATGACAGTATAAACATTTTGCAGGCCACATCGTTGGCGGATACAGCTAAGGCCAAAAATGGTTACAATTTCGACTGGTGCTCCACTGATTCAACACGCGACTGGTGGGAATCATTTCAATTCTTAGGGAGTAGCACGATCATGATGCGTTCTTCAAGCGGATTTTGCTGCGCCGTATTGATCAACACCTTTCGACCGGGCACGAAATTTTTTCCGGACCTTATGCGGATCATAAAAATGGCAACCGCGATTCGTCAATAGAGAACGAGAAAGAAAAAGAAAAGAGATAATCGCTTCCCGAACTGTTTCTCCATCTTTTATTGTAGTCCCGACAGGCCGGAGTTCGAACTTTTTGATGGAGGATTTGCTATCCCTTAAGAGATATTTTAGATAATCCACCCGATATCTAAGCCGAGGTGGGTCCTACGGTATAAAAAACAGTGTCAATAAAGAATAAGGTATCAGAGTTTACAATTACATTTTCGTCATGCATGTCCTCGAGGATTAACCCAATTTCCCGATTAACGTAATCATTTCTTTTTTCATTTTCGAACTCATTAAACACCAGGAACTTTTTTATATCCGTGAGTTCAGCCTGTGCGTCCGAAATAATGAAAGGTTGTTTTAAAACAGCGTACAAGATGCCATTTTCCTTTGTAAACCCCAACAACGTGTAAGCAGTGTTTTGAAAAATAAGGTTATGCAATACGACACTGTTAAAAAATTCAAGCCAGGTCGCATAATATATGGCATCATTAAGCTTGATGACATTTGTGTTATCCAGATCGAGATAGACGCGAGCCTCGCCTCCCCTTGTTAAATACCTGTCCTCACCCGGAAGATCAGTAAGCCATAATTTCTTTTCGTTGCTGTACGTTTCTAAAAGGGCCGCCTGCTTTTCTTTAATGATTGTTTTACCTTCGAAGTCTTTTTTAACCGTCGTACTTGTTGTAAAGCTTGCGCATAGGAGATTCCTGATTGTTGTGCAATTATCCTGGCTCCCCTCGATGATAATTCCTGCAGTGATATTTTTAATTTTACCTCGGGTATCATCCGGTAACATTTATTGTA
>DASYSW010000109.1:0-12482 GCA_036002905.1 Chitinophagaceae bacterium | reverse complement strand
CAAACGATTACAACTTGATAACTGGTGACGGAAGAATCGAAACTCTTGATAAAGAGGCTTACATCCAGGTGAATGAAATGCCAATTAAGTATAATTTATCGGGGAGCATGGTCTCGACGATAAAAGTTGATATTAAAACCGGCTGGGTCTTAGAATCAAAAATTAAGCACAATATCGCCGGAACAGCTGAAATAAAAGACAACCCAAAAATACCGGGAGGCATGATCATTCCAATGACACTTCAAATGGAAACTACCCATAGCTCAAAATAATGGCCGTAAGAAATTTAAAAGTGACCATTGTGATAAAAGGATCTTGCCATTTACAGCACTGAATTAATCACCAGCACACCGATCAATCCAACCACTGATACGATTGATTCCATCACTGACCAGGAGCGAAAAGTATCTTTTACAGAGATTCCAAAATATTCTTTGAAAATCCAGAAACCTGTATCGTTTACATGCGAACAAAAAAGGCTGCCCGCTCCGATAGAAAGTACCATCAGGTTTGGATCAACATTCGTCTGTAAACTGAGTGGATAAACAATGCCTGCAGCCGTCATTCCGGCAATAGTGGCCGATCCGAGGCAAAGTCTCAGGACTGCAGTTACAATCCAGGCCAGCAACAATACCGGCAGTTTCCATTGCTGTAATGCAGCAGCGATCTCCTTCCCTGCCCCGCTATCAATAAAAATTTGTTTCAATATGCCTGCACTTCCAATGATCAGCAAAATCATGGAAACATCTTTTACTGCTTCTGCATAAATGTTCATCACATGTGGTAACGAACGGCCCATAAAAACACCCAACGTGTAGGTGGCAATAATGATCGTGATAAGCATTACGATGTTGGGCTCGGCAAAAAATGTAGCGATAGTTTTCCAATTGCTGTTATCATTTGAAGTACTGGTAGCAATCGTTGTGATAGCGATCATGATCACGGGCAACAGCGATGAAATGAAACTATTGGCTGTGCCGGGCAGTTTATCATCACTCATCTCGTGGATGGTAATGACCTTGGTTGGGCTTGTTTTTATGTTCTTCAGTGTTTTTGCATACAGAGGACCCGCGATAATGATGGCAGGAATAGCGATCATAATGCCGTAAAAAAATGTCATTCCCATATTCGCATGAAACTGCGCTAGCAAAGCAACTGGCGATGGATGCGGAGGCAGAAATCCGTGCATCACCGAAAGCGAAGCCACCATGGGCAAGCCAACATAGATCAGTGGTAACTTGTAGCTATACGCTACCGAAAAAATTATCGGGACCAATAGGACAAAACCAACATTATAAAACAAGGGAATACCGACAATAAATCCCGTAAGCGACATCGCCCAGGGAAGATTCTTGTAACCAAAAACATTTCGCAGCGTGTGAGCAATTCTTTGCGCAGCTCCACTTTCGGCAACCAGTTTTCCAAGCATGGCGCCTAGCACAATGACAATTACCAAAGAACCGAGCGTATCACCAATTCCCTTATTCACAGACTGCGCGATATTGTTTATCGGCATTCCAAGCACCAACGCAGTTACAATGGAGACCACCAAAAAAGCAAGAAAGGGATTTACCTTACCCCATGTGATTAAAAGGATCAGGCAGACGATGCAGAAGGCAAGTATGAGTAATGTCATTTAATGAGTGATGAGTGATGAGTAATGAGTGTCTTCAATATGGTCGTTTAATTTTTATTATACCAACTTTAGTAACTCCGATTGATCGCCTGTTGCGACGCAATCCTTTCATCGTTCTGAGCTCTTCTCAGCTAATCTTTTGACAAGAAACATACTCAAATAAACCCAGATCACTATTTGCAATACAAGGAAAAAAACCGGAACGTACATTAAATAAGGATTCAAACCAGTTACAAAATATTCATGAAAACTTCTTGCCGCAAAAATCGAAAGGCCCCCTATCATCGACGATAGAAAACACCCGCTAATTAAAAAAGCGTTTCGCACTCTTCGTCTTCTTATCAAAAAAAACGATTGAAGTATAATCAGCAAATAAAGAGTTTTCATGAAGATATTATCAAACTCCAACAAACTCAGTTGAAAAAAATTGGGTTCGGTATTTGGCACCTGCGGAGATAAGCAAAGATAACGCCGCGGTTGGGTGCTACTTAAATCATTCTCCGTCGTATATCGGAATTTGAAATCCAAGTAACCGAGAGAACTGACCAGGCCAAGAAATAAAATTGAAATAATAATGGCTTGTATGAATAATTTCCTTTTCACTCTTTTATAAGCTCAATAACCAATAATGAGTAATTACCGAGGTCCTTCACCATTCACCATTCACCCTCGCTAGTGCGAATCCCTTGTCACCTTGTCCCCCGACTTGCCCACCAAAAAATCAAAGTCTGCGCCTTTGTCTGCCTGGAGCACATGTTTAACATATAAATTCACATAGCCCCTCCCCGACTCATATACTTCTTTCTTCCATTTTTTTCTTCGTTCTGCAAGCTCTTCGTCAGAAACTTCCAGGTGAATTTTTTTGTTGGGCACATCCAGTTCGATCATGTCTCCATTCTGCACCAATGCTAAATTTCCACCGATCGCCGATTCGGGTGAAACATGAAGAACAACCGTGCCATAGGCTGTGCCACTCATTCTGCCATCGGAGATGCGCACCAGGTCTGTTACTCCTTTATCCAATATTTTTTTCGGCAGGGTCATGTTGCCAACTTCAGGCATGCCCGGGTAACCAACAGGCCCCACGTTTTTTAATACCATGACGCAGGTTTCATCAATATCCAGGTCAGGATCATCCACCCTGACATGATAGTCCTCGATATTTTCAAAGACCACGGCTCTTCCACGATGTTGCATCAATGCGGGGGTCGCTGCCGAGGGTTTAATAACCGAGCCATTTTCGGCAAGATTTCCCTTCAACACAACAATACCAGCTTCTTTGATGATCGGGTCATCGAAACCATAGATCACATCTTTATTATAACAACTACATGAGTCTTCAATATTTTCTTTGTGCGCTTTACCAGTTACCGTAATCGTATCCATGTGCAGCAGTGATCGCAATTCATTAATAATAACAGGCAGCCCACCGGCGTAATAAAAATCTTCCATCAAATATTTCCCGGAAGGCATCAGGTTAAGAAGCAAGGGAACTTTACTTCCCAGTTTATCAAAATCTTCAAGTTTTAATTCAACACCGATCCTTCCTGCAATTGCTGTCAAATGGATAATAAAATTTGATGAACCTCCAACTGCTGCATTTACCATGATCGCATTCTCGAAGGCTTTCCTCGTTAATATTTTTGACATGCGGAGGTCTTCTTTCACCATCTCGACAACTCTTCTTCCCGACAACTGAGCAAGAACTTTTTTTCTTGAATCAACTGCCGGAATTGCTGCTGCCCCTGACAAGCTCATACCCAGGGATTCAACCATGCAAGCCATGGTAGATGCCGTTCCCATTGTCATACAATGACCGGGACTTCGCGACATACAACTTTCCGCATACATGTAGTCCTTGTAAGAAATTTTCTCTGTCTTCAGTTCTTCGGTCATCTTCCACACGTTCGTTCCCGAGCCAATATCCTGTCCTTTGTATTTTCCATTGAGCATTGGTCCACCCGGAACAACAATGGTTGGAAGATCGACACTTGCCGCCCCCATCATGGTGGAAGGAGTTGTTTTATCGCATCCTGTTAGTAGCACGACACCATCAATGGGGTTCCCACGAATAGACTCTTCCGCATCCATGCTTGCGAGGTTCCGAAAAAGCATCGCGGTCGGCTTAAGCAGTGTTTCGCCCAGTGACATGATCGGAAATTCCAATGGAAAACCTCCTGCCTCGAACACTCCTCGTTTTACCCATTCGGCAATATCACGCAAATGCGCATTGCATGGAGTTAGCTCCGACCAGGTATTGCAAATACCAATAACAGGACGCCCATCAAAAAGATCTTCCGGGAAGCCCTGATTCTTCATCCAGCTTCGATAGATAAAACCCATTTTATCTCGTTTCCCAAACCACTCAGCGCTGCGAAACTTCGGCATGTTGATTAGAAATTTTTGGTTAGTGAATATATGGAATAATAGAAAAAGAGAATAAACCAACGTGTCGCCCTACGCCGAATGGCAATTTCATCAATTAACGCCTATCATTTCAACAAGCCCGAACAGCTTGAACTTCATTAACGCCTGATGAAATCAGGCGGCACCACACAAGGAAAAACTCAACTCCGAAGGGCGTTGAATCATCGAAGATTCGAAAGAGGGACGCTAACTTAAGCTTCCAATAGTAAAACCGATGAGCTCTTACCGTCAGATCTATTATCAAGTCGTGTTCGGTACAAAGTACCGCTTACCCACAATACCGGAATCACAGTGCACAGAATTGTATCGATACACTTCTGGCATAATAGAGAACAAGAACTGCAAGCTCTACTGCATTAATGGTGTAGAAGACCATATACATATCCTTTCAGACCTCCATCCAACAACCTCCCTGGCCGATTATGTCAAAGACATAAAAATTGCCAGCAGTGTGTGGATGAAAGCAAATGGCAGTTTCCCAAAGTTCAAAGCCTGGCAGGAAGGCTATGGAGCGTTTACCTACTCTAGCAGGGAAAAAGACAAGATCATTAATTATATAAGAAACCAAAAGGAACATCACAAAAGAGAAACGTTCCGAGATGAGTTTCAGGCTTTGTTGATTGAAAATGGGATTGAGTTTGATGAGAAATATTTATTCTAGGACAAAACATTCAACCCTTGCAGGGTAGACCCACCTCAACTCCGCCTGGCGGCGAGTCTCACTCGCGGTTATAATGGTAAAGTCCTTCGGACTTTGCTATGTGATTGCTAACTGAAACTCGAATTGGGTTTGGTGAGCAAATATATATTGTAAGACAAAACGTTCCAACCCTTGCAGGGTTGATCGCCCTTATTCATTAAATTGGCGAGTTTCACTAGTCGAAATTGTGTTAAAGTCGTTCGGACTTTCTTAGCAGAAAAAACATACGTACAACAGTTTTATTTTTGATGCAATGAAAAAGGAAATCAGCCTGGAAGAAATTAATATCAGAACAGAACTCAAACCCGGTGATATTGGCTATGTAATCTACATGCATGGCCACTTGTACAAGAAGGAATATAATTACGGAATCGGGTTTGAAACCTATGTGGCGGCTGGTCTTGCTGAGTTCTACGAGCAATATGACCCACAAAAGGATGGCGTGTGGATCTGCGAACACAAAAATAAAATGGTTGGCTTCCTGCTGTGCATGCATCGGAACGATGTCGCTCAACTTCGCTACTTTATCATTGCGCCCGGGTACAGGGGAATTGGCCTTGGAAATAAACTGATGCAACTTTTCATGGAGCATCTTAAACGTTGCAAATACAAAGCTTCTTACTTGTGGACCACGGATGAATTACCGGCTTCTGCGCATCTCTATCAAAAATTTGGGTTTAAGCTCACCGACGAAAAAACATCATCAGCTTTTGGAAAACCTCTGAAAGAACAGCGTTACGACCTACTCCTTTCATGAAAGGAATAGCAAGGGTTACTACATTGGATGACTTATTACGCGTACAATTTTTTTTTCCCGAAAATAGTTACAATTTTGTGTCCATTAAAAATTGTCAATAAGACAGTTAAAGATTTAATGTTACCCCACGATGAAGAGTTATCCTAGCCAGATCCGCGTGCCACTAGCAGTAGACTGTATTATTTTTGGGTTTGACGGACAGCAACTGAAACTTCTTCTTATACAACGCGGTTTTGAACCTGAGAAAGGCAAATGGAGCCTGATGGGTGGCTTTGTAAAAGCCAATGAAAACCTCGAACACGCTGCAGAAAGAATATTAAAGCAATTAACGGGGCTCAAGGGAGTGTACATGGAACAGCTGCAGGCCTTTGGAGACCCGGACCGGGATACGATGGAGCGAACTGTTTCGGTTGCGTACTTTGCACTTATCGATATTCACAAATACGAGAAACAACTCAGCACCGACTATCATGCAGAGTGGTTCCACCTGGACAAGATACCGCGCCTGATATTTGACCATGGAGAAATGGTGGAAAAAGCAAAACAAAAGCTGCAGTACAAAGCCGCTTTGCACCCTATCCTTTTTGAACTATTGCCGGAAAAGTTCACCATACCCCAGCTCCATGATCTTTATGAAGGTATCTACGACACCCGGTTGGACAAAAGGAACTTTAGCCGGAAAGTGCTGTCGACCAAATTGCTGGTGAAGCAGAAAGAAAAGGAAAAAGAAAATTCAAAGAAAGGAGCGTTTTATTATAAACTTGACAGGCGCAAGTATAACTCAAAATTTCATGCGTTTCTCAACTTCATCCCTAACCCTGATAACCTTAAATGATCCTACAGTCTATTCATTTTAGAGAAGTTTTTTTATGTTTCAAATAATAATTGTTATTTTGACACGTAATAAATCATGAACAAGGATTGTTTTGTCATAGGAATAGATTATGGGACCGACTCCGTTCGCTCGGTCATCATCAATGCCTATACCGGAGAAGAAATATCCTCCTCCGTATTTTTCTATCCCCGTTGGAAAGACGGATTGTATTGCGATGCGGCCAGGCAGCAGTTTCGACAGCACCCACTTGACTATATTGAAGGACTCGAGCAAACAATCAAAGATTGTCTCAAAAAAGCGGGTCAGCAGGCTGCAGGGAACATCAAGGCCATTTCTGTTGATACCACCGGCTCTACCCCTGTGGCAACCGACGAAACAGGTACACCGCTGGCATTATTTCCCGAATTTGAAAATAATCCAAATGCAATGTTTGTGCTGTGGAAGGATCATTCCTCGGTAAAAGAAGCGGCACAGATCAATGAGCACAACGAAACATTCGGTAAAGATTACCTCAAGTATGTGGGCGGTATTTATTCTTCAGAGTGGTTTTGGGCAAAACTTCTCCATGTATTGAGACAAGATGAGATTGTAAGACAGGCATGCTATTCCTGGGTAGAGCACTGCGACTGGATCCCATTTCTGTTAACGGGTGGTAAGCATGTTTCATCATTAAAACGTGGAGTTTGCTCTGCAGGGCACAAGGCACTTTGGGCTGCAGAGTTTGGTGGATTACCGCCTGATAAATTCTTTTCGTCGTTAGATACTCTCCTCACAGGATTCACGAAACGACTTTTTACCGAAACCTGGACCGCTGATAAGTCTGCTGGAAAATTGAGTCAGCATTGGGCGGAACGACTGGGGCTTTCAACTGAAGTCATCGTTGGAGTTGGCGCATTTGACGCCCACATGGGCGCGGTGGGTGGACAAATTGAACCGTACTATTTGAGCAAAGTAATGGGAACCTCGACCTGTGACATGTTGGTAGCTCCCGCTAATGACATGAAAGGAAAGCTAGTGAAGGGAATTTGCGGACAAGTGGATGGTTCTATTATTCCCGGAATGATTGGACTGGAGGCAGGTCAATCGGCTTTTGGCGACGCTTATGCCTGGTTTAAAAATATCCTCGCATGGCCTTTAACAAATTTACTCAACGAACCCTGTGGTAAGATTGACGAAACAATAGATAAAATTATTTCTGAATTAAGTAAGCAAGCATCTGCATTACCTGTTGAAGAAAATTCGGAATTGGCGATGGATTGGATGAATGGCCGGCGCACTCCTGATGCGAATCAGTTATTAAAAGGAAGTTTTACAGGATTGACACTCGGTACAGACGCGCCGCGAATGTTCCGGGCACTGGTGGAAGCAACTTGCTTCGGCGCAAAGAAAATTGTCGATCGTTTTAATAATGAGGGAATACCGGTAAAGGGATTGATCGGGTTGGGTGGCGTTGCAAAAAGATCTCCCTTTATCATGCAAATGATGGCTGATGTGATGAACATGTCCATCCTCATTCACAAATCAGAACAAACTTGCGCCGCTGGAGCAGCCATGTTTGCAGCTACAGCCGCAGGGATCCATTCAAAAGTAGAAGATGCAATGGCGGCAATGGGAAGTGGTTTCGATGCTGAATACTTTCCCGATCCTGATAAAATTTCAATTTACGCCAGGCGCTATCAGCAATACAGTGAGCTGGGTAATTTTATTGAACAACAAATTTCTCCCAATAGATATCCAAATCGAAACCATCAAACTGATCCTTCTCCCGCTTTGTCAGGGATTTAAATCATGAACAAATACGCGCATATCAGGCTGGCAGCTTACAATGGCAATATGCAATTGCCAGAGTTAGGCCTGGTGATATTTAGTTTTGGAAACGTAAGCGCCGCCGACCACGAATTAGGTGTGTTCGCCATAAAACCAAGTGGTATCCCTTATAACGACCTCACCCCTGAAAAAATGGTCGTTGTTGATTTTGACTCGAAAATAATTGAAGGGAATCTTCGCCCTTCTTCGGATACAAAAACACATTCTGTTTTATATAAACATTGTGGCGAAATAGGCAGCATCGTCCATACTCATTCAACATATGCTACTGCATGGGCACAGGCATTGAGAGATATTCCAAACTATGGAACCACCCATGCTGACCATACGGTTCACGACATCCCCTGTGCGGCTCCGATGCATGACTCAATGATTGCAGGAGATTATGAACATGAGACAGGCTTCCAGATTTTGAATTGTTTGAAAGAAAATGAGCTTTCATATAAAGACATGGAAATGATCCTGGTTGGGAACCACGCTCCATTTGCCTGGGGCAAAACAGTTGAGAAAGCCGTATACAATGCAGCCGTTCTTGAAGAATTAGCAAAAATGGCTTTTCTGACGGAGCAGATAAATCCTGCCGCCGCAAGACTTAAACAATCGCTTATAAAAAAACATTATGAACGGAAGCATGGGAAGGATAGCTATTATGGACAGTAGCCCCCTGTCCTCCAACGGGGGAACCCAGGCTGAACATTACTTAATAATAGTTAACTAACTGAAATGAAGAATCCAAATAACACCCCCTTAGGGGATGGGAGCTCTCTCTGGTTTATCACAGGAAGCCAAAATTTGTATGGAGATGAGACGCTGAAAAAAGTGGCAGAACATTCTAAACAAATAGCTTTATCATTTGATAAATCCAAGGAGATCTCCGTAGGCGTAATCTTTAAACCAACCGTAAAATCATCCGAAGAGATCTACGCAATTTGCCAGGAGGCCAATTCAGATAAAGATTGTATTGGCATCATTGCATGGATGCATACATTCTCCCCTGCTAAAATGTGGATCGGTGGACTGAAGATCCTGCAGAAACCTGTATTGCATTTGCACACACAATTCAATCGGGACATTCCTTGGAATGAAATCGATATGGATTTCATGAACCTGAATCAAAGTGCGCACGGCGACCGGGAATTTGGTTTTATGATGAGCAGGATGCGGATAAATCGAAAAGTAGTTGTAGGGCATTGGCAGGATCATGAAGTTTTGAAGAGCATTGACACCTGGGCGAGGGCTGCGTGTGGTTGGCATGACTGGCAACAAGCAAAGTTCTGTCGCTTCGGTGACAATATGCGTTATGTAGCCGTGACCGAAGGTGATAAAGTGGAAGCAGAATTAAAATTTGGTTATTCGGTCAATACGCATGGGATCGGCGATTTGGTGAAAGTGGTTAATGAAGTTGGAGATAGAGACGTCGACAAACTTTGCGCCGAATATAGTGCCCAGTACAAGTTAACAGCCAATCTTAAAAAAGATGGCAGACAACATTCATCTCTTCGCGACGCGGCAAAAATTGAACTTGGCTTAAGAAATTTTCTACAGCAGGGAAGTTACAAAGGATTTACAGACACGTTTGAAGACTTGCATGGATTGGTCCAGTTGCCTGGGATTGCTGCACAAAGATTGATGAATGATGGTTATGGTTTTGGTGCGGAGGGTGATTGGAAAACAGCGGCATTGGTGAGAGCCATGAAGACAATGGCCACCGGACTGCCCGGTGGAAATTCATTTATGGAAGATTACACCTATCATTTCGAACCCGGTAATGAAATGGTTCTTGGATCACACATGCTTGAAATTTGTTCATCAATTGCCGATGGAAATATTTCCTGCGAAATACATCCGCTTGGAATCGGGGGAAAAGCTGATCCGGTTCGTTTAGTATTTAATGTGGCCGGTGGCCCTGCACTCAACGCTTCGATTGTTGATATGGGGAATCGTTTTCGTTTGTTAATAAACGAAGTCGAAGCCGTTGCACCCAAACACGATCTTCCAAAGTTGCCTGTGGCCAGAGTATTATGGAAACCGTATCCCGATATGAAGACAGGTTGTGCCGCCTGGATTTTAGCGGGAGGTGCACATCACACATGTTATAGCCAGAATCTTACAACGCGGCATCTATTAGATTTCGCAGATATTGCCGGTATTGAATCGGTGTTGATCGGAAAGAATACAACTCTGCATGATCTAAAAAATCAGTTGAGATGGAATGAAATGTACTATATTTAAAAATTGTCTGCGATAATCCATTCACCTTAAAAAATACACTTAAGAAAAACAAACTGTTATGAGTTATCTAACGGGTTTAGATTGGGCCATCATCCTTTTCTACTTTGCCATTATTGCCGGTATCTCTGTATGGGCTGTTAAAAAGAAAGGTAAAACATCTGCCGATGATTATTTTCTGGCCGGCCGGCACCTGGGTTGGTTTGTCGTCGGTGCATCTATTTTCGCTTCAAACATTGGCTCCGAGCATTTGGTTGGACTGGCAGGTTCAGGAGCCACAGATGGAGTTGCCCTTGCACATTATGAATTACATGCATGGTGTCTGTTAGTACTGGGTTGGGTAATGGGTCCTTTCTATATGCGATCCAAAGTTTTTACAATGCCCGAGTTCCTGGAAAAAAGGTTTACTCCGAAAGCAAGAGCTGTTCTTTCAATCATTTCATTGATAGCATATATATTAACCAAGATCGCTGTTGGCATTTATGCAGGTGGAGTTGTGTTCAGAGCATTGTTGCCTGAAGTACATTTTTTAGGAATGGATACTTTTTGGATCGGTTCCATTTTATTAATTGTGTTGACAGGTATTTATACCATCCTCGGAGGTTTGCGGGCGGTTGTATATACTGAAACGCTTCAGACCTTTGTAAAAATCATTGGTGCCATCATGGTCACTTATTTTGGATTGAAAGCTCTGGGCGGTTGGGATAAATTAAGAGAAATATGTGGAAGTGAAATGTTTAACTTATGGAAACCAGTTGTGCCGCAAGGAGTAGAAGGAACATGGGCTCCTGTGAAAGAAGCGGGAAGACAAGCATGGTACTTTAATGACAGATATCCATGGCCGGGTATGTTGCTATGTGCGCCAATCATTGGTTTGTGGTATTGGTGTACTGATCAATATATCGTGCAGCGTATATTGGGCGCCCGCGATGAGAAACAAGCAAGACGTGGTACTATCTTCGCTGGATTTTTAAAATTAACACCGGTATTTCTTTTCATCATTCCGGGTATGATATGCTTTGCACTTGCAAAAAGTGGAATTAATCCGGATATACAGCAACGATTGATCGACGCAAATGGAAATGTGATCCGTGAACAGGCACAAGGTGCATTCGCGTTATTGGTGACACATGTGCTTCCCGTTGGAGTGAGAGGTATTGTAGTTGCCGGTTTATTGGCAGCATTAATGAGCGCGTTGGCCGGTGTATTCAATGCATCATCGTCTTTGTTTACGATGGATTTTTATTCAAGATTCAAACCAAATGCATCGCAGGAAAAGTTGGTAAGAGTGGGAAGAATTGCCACTGTTGTTATGGTCATTATCGGTTTACTTTGGATACCAGTGATCCAGGGTGCAAGGGGGCTGTATGATTATTTGCAAGGTATACAGGCTTACCTCGCACCTCCAATATTTGTGGTATTCTTCTTCGGTGTCTTTATGAAGCGTCTCAACGGTCCTGGTTGCTTGGCAACATTAGTGACAGGTTTTATCATGGGGCTATTCAGGTTGATCGTTGATACACCAGTTAAATTAGGTGGAGCGGCTTATACTGAAGGTTCTTTCCTTTGGGTCGTAAATAATATTTTCTTCCAGTATTACAGCCTTTTGATCACGGTTGTTTGCATCCTTGTATTTATCATTGTGAGTTATGCAACAAGACAACCTGACTATGCAAAGATCGGCGGGCTTACTTTTTCAACATTAACAGCAGAAGACAGAAAAGAAATGCGGGCCACCTGGACAGCAAAAGATGTGCTTCTCTCCTTCTTGCTGATTGCGCTGATCATCGCTATTTATTTGTACTTCACAGGGTAATTTGAAAGTTGATTAGGAAGTAAACATTTATCTCACTGATTTCACAGATAAACACAGATTTATTTTTCAACGGGTCGCTCTGTGAAAATCCGTGCAATCTGTGTGCTTCTGGCCTTCTTGCTGATTGTGCTGATCATCGCTATTTATTTGTACTTCACAGGGTAATTTGAAAGTTGATTAGGAAGTAAACATTTATCTCACTGATTTCACAGATAAACACAGATTTATTTTTCAACGGGTCGCTCTGTGAAAATC
>DASYSW010000108.1:0-1926 GCA_036002905.1 Chitinophagaceae bacterium | reverse complement strand
TTTCCTGAAGACAGGGAGGGAAAGTTCAATTGCTCATCGGTTGTAGTTCTCCAGTCTGATTGTAATCCCAGTAGCCGGTATTGATACTGTATCTCACCGGCAGATTTAAATGAGATCCCGGAAAATTCAAATCGGATATCATTGTTTTTATGTGGCAAAGTAAAATCTGTGGAATCATAGGTCCAGTATTTGTTAACTAAATAAACCCCGGTCAATTGAAGATCACATGAAGAGGCCTGGGATATCTTATCCACTTCAAAATAAGTGAGACCCATTGGAGTGCCTACAAATACTTTTTTTCCGGCTGTCTCAATTGCGTTAATAACGTTAGAAGGCAAACCGTCTGACATTGAGAACCGGGTGATCCTGGGTCCCTTTTTGGTAATTTCAATACGGTTAAGCCCCTTTTCAGTTCCAAGCCAGACCGCATTGCTGTCAACATGTAGCGAAATACAATTGTCGCTTGTCAAGCCTTCTGCTTGGGTAAAATGATAAACTATTTTTCCTTCTGCATATGCGACAAGGCCGTTTCCTTTTGTGGTTACCCATAAAATATTGTTATCAGAAACTGCAAGGTTTGCGATTCGTGACGAGAGGTCCGGAAAAATTTTGCCGAGATCAACGACTTTTCCCTCGTACGGCCGATAGATCAAACCGGTTAATGTCCCTATGTAAAATCCTGAATCTTTTTCGACTGCGCACGTTGCTCTGTCATCCCATATGCGTTCTAACTCACCCGACCATTTACATAATATAGCGTACCTGTGAGTGGCGTAAGTTATCCCGCTTTTTCCGTTGCTTACGGATTTTACAGAGCTTTTATCTCGCTGGAGCGTGATCGGATTTAGAAAAAAAACTGAATTGGACAATAGCAGCCTGTTTTTGAAAGAAAGAATAGAAATCATTTTACCACCCTCATGAGAAGAATCCGCAAAAGATGAAAAGACCAGGTCGTCGATTCGCGCCTTCCATATTTTTTTATCCCACCCGGCTACATATATGGAATCTCTTATTTTGGAAAGGACAGTTACTTCAAAATTTTTTGTATGATCCGCAAATGAATAATTTTTGAATTCAAGAGAAGGCACCATCAAAACGCCGGCTCCCGAGGTTGTCAGCCAGAGATTATTTTCCTTATCACGAAAGCCCGATGTAAAACTGAAATCTTTAAATAGCAGGTCAGAAAAAGTTTTTGTTTGAGGATTAAACAACCTTAAGCCGGTAGTTGTATTGATTGCAATTTTGCTTGTGTCAATATAATTAATGCTGACACTGTTTGGCGGTGCTTTGAGCACGATAATGTTGTCAGTACCGCTCTTAATGAATTCAGGAACGTTTTCCTTGCCTGGAATAATAATATAACCGGGACCAATAGAAGACGTTGAATTATCACTCCAGTTTTGGCTGTATTCTATCATCGTTGTTTTTCCATCAAGGAGACGTATCAAATAATGGACGTTGTTATTGGGTTTTCTAAAAAGTGAAAAGAGCAGTTCGACGTCCCCATTTTTATTGATCCCAATAGCATTTACTGCAGGATCCTCACCATTAATTTTTGTGGCTGTTTTAACTTCACCATTAGCGAGGATAGTAAGCCAGGTTTTCATCTGCGCTATGAAAAGATTACCTGATCTGTCTTCCGCCATATCCAGTGCATGCGAAAGAAGACTGATCTTAGAAACTAAACTGTCATTGTCTTTGTTGTAGATCTTTCCCTTGTAATAGTAGCATACGGATGGTCTAAAAGGCATTACCCATAGCCTCCCTTTTGAATCAACAAAAAGCTTCAATATTTCATTATCAGGCAATCCATCCCTTGTCGTAAAAGTTTTAAAATTCTTCCCATCAAACCGGCTCAGTCCATTTTCTGTGGCAAACCACATAAATCCTTCTTTGTCCTGGATGGCATCATATACAACCGAACCT
>DASYSW010000107.1:0-12085 GCA_036002905.1 Chitinophagaceae bacterium | reverse complement strand
TCTTGGTGCAGCAGGTGTTATCGAGGCCATAGCCTGCGTAATGAGTGTAAAATCCGATTGCATACCACCCACCATTAATCATTTTACGGATGACCCGGAGTTGGACACGCGGCTTAATTTTACTTTTAACAAATCGCAGCAACGCACTATCCGCGCTGCTCTGAGTAACACCTTCGGTTTCGGGGGACATAATGCCTGCGTGATTGTAAAAAAATATGTTTGATCACGAATTATTTTTTCTGATGAATAAAAATTTTGTAGCTTAAGCACTGTGGATATTTTTAAGCAGTTTTTTCCGAAGGAATCTGGTTCTTCTTTTAAGAAACATTTAAAAAACATACTGGGTTTTGCTCCCGGTAACATCGCTTTATATAAAACTGCTTTAACTCACCGCTCGGTAAGAGAAGCATCAGATGAAAATAATGAACGCCTTGAATATTTGGGTGACGCCATTCTAAGTGCATTAATTGCCGACTATTTATTCAAACGCTACCCCTACAAGGAAGAAGGATTTCTGACAGAAATGAGAAGTAAGATGGTGAATCGACAACAATTGAATGAAATTGCTTTGCGGATGGGAATAAAAAAGATCACTCTTTATAATAAATCAGATGGGTCATTGAAGGTGAGCCAGATATTTGGTAATACCCTGGAGGCTTTAGTAGGTGCTATCTATCTTGATAAAGGATATAAGAAAACGAGTAAATGGGTGGCTGAGCGGATCATCCTTCCCCACATGTACATGGAAGACCTTGAACTACTGGAGATCAATCATAAAAACAAATTGTACGGCTGGGCCAATAAAAATGGCAAGGTCCTCGAATTTGAAACGATCAGTGAGAACATCGAAAATGGAAGACGACTCTTCACCATTGCTGCAGTAGTGGACGGAGAAGCTGTTGCGGAAGGGAAAGCCTTTAATAAAAAAGATGCCAGCCAGATCGCGGCGCAACTGGCTGTCGAGAAACTAAGTATTGGAAAAGAGACCGAAGAAACGGAATAATAAAGCATGCCAGGTCGCCGCAGGTGTGAACGGGATGCTACCCGGATTTTCATGGTAAAAGTTTAATCGTATCATTCGAAGTTTTACTCTCTCGGGGATAATTTTTTAAATCAAAAATCCTCTTGTTTTTGTTGCCTATTTTGAATTTGACAAATATCAAGCCCGCTAAACTGTTTAAGGTCAGGAACATACAGGGGTGTAAAACTACCTACCGCCAACTGTAAAATTTACCAGTAAAATCACTTGCAAACATGGACAATGGCTATTATGTTTGTTCTCGCGTTGTAAGAGTAAACACTCAATCAGATCTAAATAACTAAACATATTGATGGACGGACGTAAGAACCTGGTTTTTGTACCGGGTTTTTTATTTGTCCTAGCTGATGCTTTGGCAAAGCTCTACCAGGACTCCATTAGTGCCTTTGGGATGAACAAAGCAAATAAGTTTATTGTCTGCTCCTTTTTTTGGAGTTTCGTTCAGGATAGTGAATCCTTCCTTTTTTAAACGATCTATTTCCGAGGCGAGATCGTTTACTTCGAAGGCAATGTGATGGATTCCTTCTCCTTTTTTTTCAATGAATTTTGCGATTATTCCATCTGCTTCCTGGCTTTCCAGCAATTCAATTTTCGTTTCACCCGTTTGAAAGAAGGCTGTATTTACCATTTCACTTTCTACATTTTCAATTTTATAGCAGGAGCTTTTCAAGAGTCTTTCAAATAGCGGAATAGACGCAGACAATGATTTTACAGCGATGCCAATATGCTCAACTTTTTGCATAGACTAACTATGATAACTGTGAAAATATGAAAATGGTGTAATTACCCAATGAGCTGCTCAACAAATCCATGCAGAACCTTTTGTTTAAATTTGCGTTATAAAAGCCAACAAAGAATTATGCCATGTTAAGGCTGCCGGTTTACCTTGATCATAATGCCACAACGCCCTGCGACCCAAGGGTCCTGGAAGCCATGATGCCGTATTTTACAGAAAATTTCGGTAATGCTGCCAGCAAAAATCACGCTTATGGATGGCAGGCAGAAGAAGCTGTGAAACTGGGCCGTGAGCAGGTAGCAAAACTAGTTGGTGCGGAAACGGAGGAAATCATTTTTACCTCGGGCGCGACTGAAGCCGATAACCTCGCCTTAAAAGGGGTCTTTGAAATGTATGCTGCCAAGGGAAATCATATTATTACCTGCAATATTGAACACAGGGCAGTACTTGATCCGTGCCGGCACCTGGAAAAAATGGGGGCGGAAATAACTTATTTAAAGGTAAAGAGCGATGGTTTGGTCGACCTGGATGAATTGGAGAGTTCTATTAGACCATCAACCGTTCTTGTTGCAATTATGTATGCCAACAACGAGATCGGGACGATAATGCCGACAAAAGAGATTAGTGCAATAGCAAAGAGAAATGGCGTGTTGTTTTTTACAGACGCAACACAGGCCGTTGGAAAGATACCTGTACATGTGAACGAAGATGGGATTGACCTGATGGCTTTTAATGCTCATAAACTTTACGGTCCAAAAGGCATAGGCGCTTTATATATTCGAAGAAAAAATCCGAGAGTAAAGCTCGTAGCCCAAATGGATGGTGGCGGGCACGAAAAGGGCATGAGAAGCGGAACGCTGAATGTACCGGGTATTGCAGGTTTTGGGCAAGCTTGTGAAATTTGTATGAATGAAATGCGCGGTGATGCGGATAGAGCAAGAACACTCAGAGATAAACTTGAATCGGCGTTGTTACATCTCGAAGGAACCTGTGTAAATGGAAATAAACAACATCGCTTACCTCATGTTACAAACATGTCTTTTAAGTATGCAGAGAGTGAGGTGCTGATGACGGCGTTCAACAAGGATATTGCGGTATCATCCGGCTCCGCCTGTATGTCGGCTTCACTCGAGCCATCGTACGTGTTGAAAGCATTGGGGTTGAAAGACGATATGGCACGCAGCTCGTTGCGCTTTAGTTTGGGGCGATATACAACAAGTGATGAAATAGATTATACAACTGAAAAAGTTACCAAGGCAGTGAGTGAACTAAGAGAAATGAGTACTCAATCTTGAAAAATAAAATATAAAAATTTGACTTATGAACGTAGCAATGGAAAACGGTATTTATATAAGCGACAAAGCGAAAAATAAAGTCGAAGAGCTAATGAAACAGGCGGGCATTGATCCCTCCTCTTATTTTCTGCGTGTGGGTGTCGTAGGTGGGGGTTGCTCCGGCTTGAGCTATAAACTTGACTTTGATAACGAGCACAAACCGACGGACCAGGTGTTTGAAAACAACGGGATCAAGCTCGTAACTGACTTGAAAAGTTTTTTGTACCTGGTGAATACCACGCTTGATTTTTCGGACGGCCTTAATGGTAAGGGATTTCAATTTATCAATCCAAATGCAAGTCGCACCTGTGGCTGTGGCGAAAGTTTCGCTGTATAAACTTCTTTTTTTTCGGTTGACCCCGCTGTATGGCGGGGTTTTTATTTTAAACGATTTGACCTTTCTTTTTAGGGGGAGGAGGAGGTGGTGGTGGTGGAGACAATGGGTGATCGGAATCAATGGATGGCATTTTCGGAGGAGGAGGTGGTGGCGGAGGTGGAACCGGCTTTTCTGCAATCATTGAATTAATTTTTGGCGGGGGCAGCGGGGGAACCTTTTTCTTTTGAGAGTAAGTTGTTGTTGAAATTAGAACAGCAACAGCTAGCATAGACAGACACGGCGGTACCTTTCTCATAAAAAAATTTTCAATTGAGATGCCGGTAACCACGATTTCCACAATTTTTTTTTTGAAAAATACGATATTGATCCTGGTAATACGGAAAGGTCAAATGTTATTAGTTTACCTTATTTTGCACCAATCTTCATTCAAATGTGGTCAGTTTGTAAAAAAGAGCTCAGGCAATTCTTCAGCAGTCTTACCGGTTATATTGCGATCATTGTTTTTCTGCTTGTGAACGGACTGATGTTATTTGTTTTCGAGAATAATATTTTCGACTTTGGGTACGCTACATTGGACCGTTTCTTTCAACTCTCGCCGTGGATATTGTTATTGCTTATCCCCGCCATCACCATGCGCAGTTTTGCAGATGAATTTAAAGTTGGCACGTATGAAATTCTTCAAACACGACCCCTGGGCCGCAACGAAATCGTTGCCGGAAAATACTTTGGCAGCCTGGTAGTGGTGCTGATCGCATTGTTGCCAACCGTTATTTATATTTTTTCTGTTCAAAAATTGTCTTCCAATGAAGGAATTGATGCCGGGGCGACCATCGGCTCGTACATAGGATTAGTATTCCTGGCGTCGGTCTTTACCGCGGTAGGGATCTGTTTCAGCAGTTTTACCAATAATTCTGTTGTAGCTTTTATTGCAAGTGTTATAGGATGCGCGCTGTTGTATTATGGATTCAGCGCTATCAGTCATTTGCCGGGATTGAGTGGTGGTGCCGATTATTATGTAGAGATGGTAGGAATTGATTTCCATTATCACAGTATAAGCAGAGGCGTGATTGATACAAGAGATGTCATTTATTTCATCACTGTTATTCTCTTATTTCTTTCTATAACAAATCGTAACCTATTAAAGCGATAAGCCGCAGATGAAAAAAAACCTCTCCTCAAATTTTAATCTGCTTGTATTATTACTGATCCTAGTCGGTATTAATTTGCTTGCATCTGTGTTTCACTCGCGGATCGATTTGACAAAAGAAAAAAGATACACGCTCAGCAAAGCGACAAAAGAACTTTTACGAAGCCTGGACGAGCCTGTGAGGATAGATGTTTTTTTTAAAGGAAACTATCCAGCAGGATTTAAAAAGATCGTTAACAGTGTCCAGGAATTTTTGCAGGAAACCCGCGAATATGCACATGGAAATATAACGGTTCGGTACACAGATCCTCTCAAGGGCCTTGCTAATGATTCCCTGGCAGCTCGCTTTGCAGATTCAATGGATTATTTTTTTGGGCTAAGGCCTTATACGATACAGGCGCCTTCAAAGATTGGCGACGAATTGAATATTAAGCAGGTCCTTCCGGGCGCAGTTATACGTTACAAGGATACTGCCATTGGCGTTAACTTATTTAAGGGACTTAAAAATTATGGAACCGAACAGGAGCAACTGGCTGCTCTCTATAATGATGTAGAATCCACGTTGGAGTACAAATTTGCCAGCGCAATTCAAAAAATTACCAGTACTTCAAAACCATTAATAGGCTATGCGCTTGGGAATGGTGAAATATGGGGACCCAATGTGGACGATGCGGTGCGTACACTGATCCATGATTACAGGTTTGATACCGTTAACCTGAAACAAATACCTTATGTACCGTCTGTATTTAATGCGCTTGTGATTTTAAAACCAACCAAAACCTTTTCTGATGAGGACAAATTAAAGATCGATCAGTATGTAATGCGAGGTGGGAAAATTTTCTGGATGATCGATAATATGTATGCCGAGTTTGACAGTCTTTATAAGTCCCAGGGATTTATTGCATTCGACAGGGGACTTAATTTAGAAGACATCCTATTTCGTTACGGCGTTCGTCTCAATGAAAATCTTTTGCAGGACATGCAATGTGACAAAATGGGTCAGATCGATCCAAACAGTAAGCAAACGCGGCTCGTGGATTGGCCCTTCTTCCCAATACTGAATGGTACAAACACCCCGATCAGCAAAAACCTCGACGGAGTGCGGGCAATGTTTCCAAATACACTGGACACGGTAAAAGCGGATGGGATCAAAAAAACATTTCTACTCAAATCATCGGCAAATGCGAGAGTACTGACTGCTCCTGCCAGGATCGATTTTGAATTTTTTCAGATAGCCCCCGATATTAAAGAATTCACGGTTCATGATACGGCGGTGGCCGCATTGCTGGAGGGGAAATTCAAGTCACTTTATTCCGGTCGCATTCCAAAATCCTTTGTTGATTCAATGAGTGCATACCATGTTCCTGTGAAGGATATTTCTGATACGCCAACAAAAATGATTGTGGTTGCCGATGGAGACATTGCAATGAACCTGGTAAGCCCGCAATACGGACCCCTGCCGATGGGATTTAATTTTTATACAAACTATACCTTCTCCAACAAAGAATTTTTTACGAATTGTTTAGAATATCTTGTCAATCCTTCGGGAATACTCGAAACCCGGGCAAAGGATTTTACGCTTCGCCTGCTGGATCTGAAAAAAGTAAAAGAACAAAAGACTACCTGGCAGTTCATTAATATTGCCTTGCCCGTCCTGCTTATTATTTTATTGGGATTTATTTATCAGCAGTTTCGCAGAAAAAAATATGCGGCCTGAACATTAAACCTAGTTTCCTAAAATAAATCTATGAACCGTCCAGACAAAGAACACAGACTATCTTTGCTTACTTAAGCGGCATTGATGAATACTACCGAGATAAGCTATCTTGTTTTTGGCGTTGTTTTGTTACTGGCAGTTGGCTTTGATTTAGGTCTGCTGAGCAAAAAAGGTTCTACAGTAACAATTCGAAAGGCTCTTTGGCAAACAATTTTCTGGGTAACACTTGCCTTTGCTTTTTTTGGTTTTATCTGGATTGTAAAAGGGCACACCCGGGCACTGGAATATATCAGTGCTTACTTAATGGAGTGGAGCCTGAGCATTGACAATATTTTTGTTTTCATTCTCATTTTTACTTTTTTTAATGTACAACAGAAAGATTACGCAAGAGTGCTGCTCATTGGCATTTTGCTTGCAATTGTTTTCCGCATTTTATTTATCACGATAGGCGTTGCTCTTGTTGCGCGGTTTGAATGGATATTGTACATTTTCGGGGGCATACTCGTCATAACAGGCCTGAAAATTTTTACAGCAAAAAAGGAAACCGAGTATGACCCGAAGGGGAATATTGTTTATCGCCTCATCAAAAGAATTTTGCCGATTCACGACAAGGACGTTAGCGGGAAATTTACCGTGGTTGAAGATGGCAAGCGCTTTTTTACTGCGATTTTCGTGGTTGTGGTGTTGCTGGCTACTACTGATATTGTTTTTGCGTTGGACAGCATCCCTGCCGTATTTGCAATTTCACAGGACAGGCTGGTAATTTACAGCAGTAATGTTTTCGCAGTGCTGGGATTACGTTCGCTGTTTTTTCTTTTGCAAGGAGCCGTCAACCAGTTTGAATACCTGCAGCAGGGGATCGCGATTGTGCTCATTTTCATAGGGCTTAAAATGCTGGCCGAAGCAGTGCATATTTACGTTCCTGTGTGGGTTTCATTAATGGTCATCGTCGTTTGTCTTTTCGGATCAATTTTATATTCTGTTCAGAATTCCGAAAAAGAAAAAGAATAATGATCTACAACATAAAAAATATTGCGACGACTGTTGATGGCAAGGTTCTGCAACTTCACCATGAGATGATGATCGAGCACCTGCTGATCGACAGTCGTAAAGTGTATTCATCATCGACATCACTGTTCTTTGCTTTAAGGGGCTCCCGTCGCGACGGTCATCAATTTATTTCTGAATTGTACAAAAGAGGCGTTCAGAATTTCGTCATTAGTGAAGCAGTAGTGATTGCTGATTTTCCTGAAGCCAATTTTATTTTAGTGGCCGATACCCTTGAAGCGCTTCAGCGTTTAGCAGGATTTCATAGAAAACAATTCAATATACCCGTTATTGGCATTACAGGCAGCAATGGAAAAACGATCGTAAAAGAATGGCTGTACCAGTTACTCCATGAAAATTTCAATATTGTCCGCAGTCCTAAAAGCTATAATTCGCAGATAGGAGTTCCGCTAAGCATATGGCAAATGAATTCACATCATGAGCTTGCCATCTTTGAAGCGGGAATTTCGAAGCCCGGAGAAATGGAAAAATTGGAAAAGATCATTCAACCAACCATCGGCATTCTTACAAATATTGGGGAAGCGCATAGCGAGAACTTTCCAAATAGGGAAGAGAAATTAAAAGAGAAGCTCAAACTTTTCGCACATGCGAACAAGGTAATATCAAAAGGAGACGATGCGTGGATTACCAGGCAAATGATGAGGCTCGAGATCAATAATTTCTTTTGGGGCCGAAACATAACTTCTGATCTGCAGGTTGTTTCTGTCGGTCGGAAGGATTTTCAAACCGAGATAACACTGAATTATAAACATGAGGCCTTCGGGTTTTCAATTCCTTTTATAGATGAAGGATCAATCGAAAATGCCATTACGTGTTGCAGTCTTCTGTTAGTAGCAGGAATTGAGAGGTCTTTTATCCAGGAAAAAATGCAGCAACTGCAACCGGTGAGTATGCGGCTGGAACTGAAGAAGGCCATCAATCAATGTTCCATAATAAATGACAGCTACAGTGCCGATCTTAGCTCGCTGACCATTGCTTTGAATTTTCTTGACCAGCAGGCCGCCGGCAGTAAACGTACAGTGATCCTATCCGATTTTTTACAAACCGGGCTGACAGAAGAAAAACTTTATGATGAAATTTCGTCCTTGCTTCGCCTGCATCGTACCAGCAAAGTGATCGGGATCGGAAAAAATATTTCAGCTTACTTAAAAACTGACAATAAGGGGACTTACCAGTTTTACAATTCAACAGAAGATTTTCTTCAGCAATTCCGGTCGTCACAATTTAAAGATGAAACTATTTTGATAAAGGGAGCCCGCGTATTTGAGTTCGAGAAAATTGCCCATGCGCTTGAAGAGAAAGTTCACCAGACCGTGTTGGAAATAAACCTCAATGCCATTGTACACAACTTAAAAGCATACCAGAATTTTTTGCACCCTTCCACCAAAGTAATGGCGATGGTAAAAGCTTTTGCTTATGGAAGTGGCGGTGCAGAAATAGCCGGCATTCTTCAATATCATAAGGTGGATTACCTGGGAGTTGCTTATGCTGATGAGGGAGTAGAGCTCCGAAAGGCCGGCATTCATCTTCCCGTTATGATCATGAACCCGGAAGAATCCACGTTCGATGCCATTGTTGAAAATGATCTTGAGCCGGATATTTATTCGTTTGAATTGCTGCATCAATTTGATGCTTATTTAAAACGGCTCGGATTACAGCAATACCCCGTTCATATCGAAATTGAGACAGGCATGAACAGGCTTGGTTTCGATCCGGGCGATATTAAAAAATTAGGCAAGTCTTTAAATCAAACAGATAGTTTTAAAATAAGTTCTGTTTTTTCTCACCTGGCCGGCAGTGAAGACCCGGCAGAAGATGAATTTACGGTTCAACAACATGCGAAATTTATCAGTGCAAGCAATGAACTTGAGAAAGAGCTTGGGTATTCGTTTATCAAACATATAGCAAACTCCGCCGCGATCATACGACATCCCTTATTACAAATGGATATGGTGAGATTGGGAATCGGTATGTATGGAGTGGATGCAGCCAATACAAAATCGCTGGAGCTGCAACCTGTGGCGACTCTGAAGTCTACGATCGCTCAAATAAAACGTTTAAAGAAAGGTGAATCGGTAAGCTATAACCGGAAGGGTATTGTAAAAAAGGATTCCGTGATTGCAACAATTCGCATAGGATATGCAGACGGTTATTCGCGAATGCTGGGAAATGGCAAAGGAAAAATGCTGATCAATCGTCAACTCGTTCCTGTTATTGGTTCGGTGTGTATGGATATGACAATGGTCGATGTAACTGGTATTTCAGATATACACGAAGGGGATGAAGTAATCATTTTCGGGAATGAATTATCGATTCAACAACTTGCAGAATGGGCTAATACCATCCCTTATGAAATAATGACCGGCATCTCGCAACGGGTGAAAAGAGTTTATTTTGAAGAATAAGCCAGTCAATTTTAAGATTACAATGACTTTTGCGACTGGCACGACCAAGTGAGTTTCCCTATCTTTGACCTTCAAATTTTCAACAAGTGAAGCTTCGAAACGTTGTTTTTATTATTGCCTTAATCATCATTGTAGACCAGGCGCTGAAGATCTGGATCAAGACAACTTATCCTACGGGTCACGTCGCAGATGTTATTGGAACAAAATTTCAATTATACTTTGTTGAGAATTCAGGAATGGCCTGGGGTTGGAAATTCGGAAACGAAATTGGAAAGATCGTATTGACACTATTCAGGCTGGGGGCTGTCATATTCGGAACATGGTATCTCGGTCGTATTGTAAAAAATAACTATCACAGAGGGTTTATTGTTTGTGCTGCGTTAATTTATGCGGGTGCATTGGGGAACCTCATAGACAGCATGTTTTATGGAGTCATCTTTGATAAAGGCATGCATTATGACCAAGCTATCAAAGATTTTATCGGGTATAGTGGGGTAGCTGGCTTTTCCACTCCGGGATACAGCTCTTTCCTCCATGGAAGTGTCGTTGACATGTTATATTTTCCTATTGTAAGATCAACTTTCCCCCAGTGGCTCCCGCTTGTTGGAGGAAAGGAATTTGAATTTTTTAGTCCCATATTCAACATTGCTGACGCCTCGATTTCGGTAGGTGTTATTACCCTTTTAGTCTTTCAAAAGCGTTTTTTTAAACGATATCGCAATACTCCAGTCCATTCTACCGTTGAGACAAATACAGAAGTTAGCGATAAAGTGCAGGTGTCCTGATTTTCAAACAGTTCCCATTCAAATGATTGACAACTAGCGTTTCTATAAAAATGGTATTTTGCATTTATCCTAAAGTATCAAAATGAAAGTACAGAAATCCCTGTTTTGGCTGCTATTACTGACAATCTTGGTGATATCCTGTAAAAAGGAGCACAGCTATGAAAAGGGCATAACTAATCCGTCCTCAGGCTCGCTTCAATCGGGTTCAACCGGCGACTGTTTGGGTAGTGTCGTAGGGGGTTTCTACAAGGTAGATACCACGTTGGCAGATTCAAACTACGTGGATGTAAAGGTTGATGTAACCATTGCAGGTGACTTCACGATCAGCACCGATACTATCAATGGTTTCTATTTCTCATCGGCAGGTTCATTTACAGCGACTGGTGAAAACACAGTTCGCTTGCACGGGACCGGAACGCCACAGGCGGTAGGTACATACATTTTTACAGTCGCTTATGATAGCTCTCAATGTACATTTTCTGTCATCACTCTCCTTGGTAGCGGCAGCGGCGGGACTGCAGTGTATACCCTGCAGGGAGCGCCTGGTAATTGTAATCCGGGATCAACACAGGGTACATACCTGGCCGGCGTTGCGACGACTTCTTCGAATACTGCTACGGTAAATGTTGATGTTACAACGGTAGGTACGTATTCGATTGTCACCACGGCGGTTGATGGGGTTACATTCAGTGCTTCTGGAACTTTTTCGGGACCAGGGGCGCAAGCGATTGTTTTAAATGCAACTGGAACCCCCGCAGCAGAAGGGTCATTCACTGTCCCTGTTACAGTTGGGTCAACAACTTGTTCATTTCCGCTCACGGTCGGAAGCGGAGCGATGGATTATTTTCCCCGTACAACGAATAGTAACTGGAGTTACCAGTTTGATGGCGATCCTATGGACACGCTCTTCCAAAATGTTATTTCCCAAACTCAATCGGCTCTTGGAAACACGTACAATGTATTTATGTTTAATGACGGATCAGGGGCTGATACCTTAGGTTACTACAGGAAAGCGTCAGGGGATTATTATCAATATCTCGACGTCGGATTTTTCTTTCAACTTGACCACGATATATGGGGCGAATATACTTTTCTAAAAGATAATGTTGCCGCCGGTACTTCATGGAACTCCGGCGTCTTCACAGATACATACACTGATACGACCTCGGGAGCAACGGTTCCCATCAGTGTACGATTTAAAGAAACCATTCAGCAAAAAGATGTGGCAGTTACCGTGCAGGGTACGACTTATCAAAATACGATCGTTGTACTTGAAGAATATGAATATTCATTTGATGGTGGCGCGACCTGGAGCCAGCTGCCATTTAGTTCCACAAATTATTACGCGAGGAATATTGGCCTGGTAAAACTCGATTTTGCCGATAATTCAGGAAGCGGAGGCAGTTATCTGCAGGAATTGACGCGATCGCAGGTATTTTAATTTTAAACATAAAGAGTAAGTATAAAAAAAATCTCCTTTACGAGGAGATTTTTTTATTTTATTACTCAAGGTTTCT
>DASYSW010000106.1:0-4642 GCA_036002905.1 Chitinophagaceae bacterium | reverse complement strand
TAGGTATGGTTCTTGAAAATTAACTTATGATGCTTAAAACAAATGCCATAATATTCGCAGCGCTGTTTGCACTCTCCATGTCAAGAAATGGCCAGGAAACAATGAAGAAAAATAAACATTTGCCCGACACTCCCGTGTTCGACGGTCCATATGTGCTGTACCGTAGCGACTCGGTATTTGTGAACTATATAGAAGGTGATTCGGCTTCGGCGTCATTAAGAACAGACGCCCTGAAATTGACGGGAAAAGACAATATAGCACTTCGGATCAATACAGATCTCCCGGGAAAAACATTCACCGTCAAATTAAAACCGAAGCTCGCTAACGAAAAAGCGGAATACAAAAAGGTTGGGAAGATGCTGATCCTTTCAGATATCGAAGGCAATTTTGAGGCTTTCCGAAAATTATTGCAGGCCAATCATGTCATTGACGATGACTTCAACTGGACATTTGAAAAAAACCACCTTGTATTGATCGGTGATTTTGTCGACAGGGGTACGATGGTAACGGAAGTGTTATGGCTCATCTATTCTCTTGAAGAAAAAGCAAAGGCAGCAGGTGGTTACGTGCATTATATATTGGGTAATCACGAAATCATGAACATGAGCAATGACCTGCGTTATGTGCAGCCACGTTACCTGCGCAATGCCGCATTGATGAACACCAGTTATATGAAATTGTTTGGCCCCGATGCAGAGATCGGCCGTTGGCTGGCCACCAAAAATGTAACCGAGCGGGTTGGAGATATACTCTTTATGCACGGCGGTATTTCACAGTACATAAACATGATGAACATACCATTGAAGGAACTCAATGACCTCGTAAGACCTTTTTATACTGACACAACTTATGAATATAAAGACAATCGGTTGAACATATTGTATAGCGATATCGGCCCTTTCTGGTACCGTGGATATTATACGGCTCCAAAGGCAACAATGGCACAAATTGATAGCACTCTGAGTATTTATGACGTTCGCTACCTCACCACGGGACACACCATTGTGGCAAGTGAGATAAAGTCATTTTACGATGGTAAACTTTTTGACACCGATGTGCACCATGCCGGGGGCCATTCAGAGGCTCTTTTATACGAAGACGGAAAATTTGTGAGGGTGAATGCTCAAGGTACCAGGCTTGAGATTAACCCGATGTAGATTATTGTTGAGTGAGACCTTTATGTACCCAGCTGCATGGCTGCTATCATCGCCTGTTGTGTCACTCACTTCTGGGTTCGGTAATTCTATTCGGAGTTTTTATTTAAATCATTCTATAACCGTATACTCTAACGGCTTAGTAATTACCTGCCTTTTCCTTCCTGGTCTATAAAAGATATTTTAACGGTGGCTATTTGCTTTCCGATTTTTTGAGGTTTGAAAAAGTATTCCGCGAAGACCATCTCATTAAGAGGAATATTTTTTCCATCGACAGAAATTTCTGTTTTCCGGAAACCTCGTAAAGTTTGCGATGCCGGCAGTTATTTTGATCTCGTTTCCGGCTTTGACACGATCTATATTTATGCTTGTAAAAAAAGTTGCCCAGTCATCAATGATCCAGGAACTACTCGGGCATTTGTTGCTACAATAGCGGACGAGTTTGCTTTCGGCAATCTTTATGTTGTTTTGAAATTTATCTAACATTAAAACAATTCTCTGGGGGTCAACATTCTCAAAAAACAACTTGTAAAAATCTTCTTGCCCTCCCCTTTGTTGAATCAAATGAAGCTGCTGTGATGAAAATCTTATTTGGAACTCCAATCGCATCGCACTATCAAGTGCCATCAAATCATTTTTGTAGAGTAGCAATTGCGTGTATAATTCACTCCCATTTTCTCTGGTGTTATCCCCGCGGCGTATATCGGCCTTTAAATCCTCAATATAATCCGTTGCATTTTTTGACGCTCGATCACCTTTCTTGTTTTCGGGTACCAGGCTTGCGCTTTAGCCGTAAGTGAGGGGTCACTTAATTTATCCTCAAGCGATCTATACACCATCGATGTATATGAATTGATGATAGTATTTGAGCTAGTTAGGTTTTCGTCCAACAATTTAGCCTCTGAAACGTGGTCTGAATAATTACTGCATGAATTGAAAAAAGGATCAGACTTAGAAGCAAAGAATATTTGCCTGCATCGAGAAATTTTCCGTCCATAAAGTTGATTTCGGGAAGAACGGAAGAAGAGCGGGTTTGTTTTATTGCATCAACGTTCACTCGGAATTTAGCGCAAACTTTAAGAAAGACAGGCGTCACCAGGAAGTACCTATTCACTATTCACTATTCACTATTCACCATTCACCTCTGGTATTCACTACCTGTTCAACCGGTCTTTTACATCAAGTCCATTCTTTTCAGCAGTCTCCTGTGCTAAAGTGTAGCCCGCATCAGCGTGTCTTATTACCCCTAACCCAGGGTCGTTGCGTAAAACTCTTTTCAATCTTTCGTCTGCCTCAGTTGTTCCGTCACAAACGATCACCATTCCCGCGTGGATGCTATAACCCATTCCTACGCCACCACCATGATGTAATGAGACCCAACTGGCGCCCCCAGCGGTATTGACCAATGCATTTAATAGTGGCCAATCGGCAACTGCATCGCTGCCATCCAGCATCGCTTCTGTTTCCCTGTTTGGAGACGCAACTGAACCTGTATCCAAATGATCACGACCGATCACGATAGGAGCCTTTACTCTTCCCATTCTTACCAGTTCATTAAACGCCAGTCCTGCTTTTTCACGTTCACCTTGTCCTAACCAGCAAATACGTGCAGGCAATCCCTGGAAAGCAATTTTTTCTTTAGCTAACCTAAGCCACCGTTGCAACGATTCATTTTGCGGAAATAATTTGGATATCACTTTATCAGTTACGACAATATCATTCGGATCGCCGCTTAATGCTGCCCATCGGAAAGGACCTTTGCCCTCGCAAAAAAGCGGCCGAATGTATGCAGGAACGAAACCGGGGAAGTCGAATGGGGAGTGGGAATTTGGATTTTGGATTTTGGATTTTGGATTTTTTTGTTCGTACTCGTTCGCTCTTGCCCGGATATTGTTTCCGTAATCAAACGTGACGGCTCCTTTGTCCATGAGCTGCAACATTAATTGCACATGTGTATACATGCTGCGATAAGCATAATCGATATATTGCTCTGGATTTTTTTCTCTTAGAACCTTAGCCTGCTCATAAGAAATTTCATGCGGCCAGTAACTGATAGGATCGTGCGCAGAAGTTTGATCAGTCAATGTATCCGGAATAATATTTCTCTCTATCAATCTTTGTAACAAATGAACGGCGTTACAACAAACCCCGATGCTCTTGCCTGTAGCCTGCAGCTTATAGCTTACAGCCTTGTCGATCGCTTCATCAATATCTGTGAATTTCTCATCAAGATATTTTGTAGTAATTCGTTTATCAATCCTCCACTCCTCAACCTCTGCAATCAAAGCAACGCCTTCATTCATTGTAATAGCAAGCGGTTGTGCCCCGCCCATGCCGCCGAGACCAGCCGTAACGTTTAGAGTACCCCTCAGCGAAGCATCGTGAGACGTGAGACGTGAATCGTGAGTGGCCTGCTGGCTGCCGACTGTCGACTGTGAGCTGAAATGCTTGTCCGCTACCGCAGCATACGTTTCATACGTTCCCTGCACAATGCCCTGGCTACCGATATAAATCCAGCTGCCCGCGGTCATTTGTCCATACATCATCAATCCCTTCTTTTCCAATTCATCAAAATGTTCCCAGGTCGCCCATTTGGGAACCAGTTGCGAATTGCTGATAAGTATACGCGGTGCATCTTTATGTGTTTTTAAGATACCAACCGGCTTGCCTGATTGGACGAGCAGCGATTCATCATTCTCTAAAATTTTTAACGCCCTGATGATATTATCAAGCGCTTCAAAATTTCTTGCTGCCTTTCCTCTTCCTCCATATACAATTAATTCTTCCGGCTTTTCTGCCACTTCAGGATTGAGATTATTCAACAACATTCTTAATGCTGCCTCCTGTATCCATCCCTTACAACTGATCTTGTTCCCGGTTGGCGTTTTGTATTTGGTGGGATCGTATTTTGAGGTCACTACCGTTGCCATTGTTAATGTTTTATCCGTGATTTATAATGCGTGTTAACTGTCATGCGGAGCCTGTCGAAGCATTGGCGGGATCTTTTCCTCTCGCTGAACCTTCAGACCGACGTTTAAGTTCATCCCAATTTCCCCTACGTAAAGTTTGTTTCTTCTTTCTCGGCCAACCCTTTAATTGTTTTTCCCTGCAGATCGCTTGATTAACATCAGTATAATGTTCGAAGTGTTTTAATTCAACTGGTCTTTTATCATAAGTGTAACAACCCGGATCGTGACCGGTATTGTGCTGCCATATTCTCTTCTCTAAGTCATTAGTTACACCGATATAATAACTATCATCTCTGCACTCCACTACATAAACATAATAATCATGACCCAGCTTCATAACAAATCATTTGCACCATAACCCGTCTCACCAACCCTTCGGCATGCTCAGGGTGACAGCCGCAAACTGAAGCTGTCTTGATACCCTTATCAAATTTACATCTTTGGCTGTAGGGACATGTCCCTGTCTCTACAGCGGGGTATCAAATTCGAAATTCATTGTAACCCACATTCAATTCCACA
>DASYSW010000105.1:0-26397 GCA_036002905.1 Chitinophagaceae bacterium | reverse complement strand
TATTTTGTAAACCTTTGCATTTAATTCTTTATCGGTTATAGTTTCAGTATAGAGTTGACCCTTGTTCAAAGAAACGCTGCCGATCAACAGGGATAGTGTATCAGTTTTTGTCGCCGATGTTTGCGAAGCCGTCGTGGCAGGAGAGGGAATCGTTACCGATTTGTTTGCAAAAAGAGAAATTTCGACACCTGTTGGCTTTTCCGTTTTTATATACAGCGGGTCAAAATCTCTGAAAGTTACCGGGGGAATGATAACAAGCGGTTCATACATTTCACCTTTTACCGGGTCGGTAAATTTGTATTTCACAGGTTTTGCAAAATTGAAATCCTGCCCTTCGACACTAATCGTAAAATTAGTTGTGTAGGCTGGATCGACGTCAGGTTGCCCGATCTTCTGCTGATCTTTTACATTAAAATACCCCTCCTCCATTTTGTTCTGTAGCCAATAGGGCTGTGTAATTGGTTTTGTCGCCGGCACGTAAAAAGTTTTCCCGAAGGTCAGATTCTTGTTTTTCGTAAGCGGGAGGCTAAAGGTGGAGTCCAGGGCATCAACAGAAATATCTTTAAGTGTCGCGTTTACTCCCATACGATTATTCAATAAGAAATTGATTCTTATCGAGTCGGTTTGAACGGCAAACTGATCTGAACTTGTGGCATCAAGAAATAAACCGCTGCACTGCTCGATCAATTGTTGCACTTCTTTTAATTTTTGATTCCTCCAATATCCGTCAGGTAGTTTGTTTAGTGCCTGGTAAAGTTCTACGAGGCCTTTCACGGAGTTTTCCGGACGAAGAAGATCAAATGATGCAGCAAGTTTGTCAACCATTTTTGAAATGACTTCGCCTCCTTCCACTTTTTTCCATGTCAATTCTACATCGTCCATCAAATCGTTTGTCGGTGCAGGTCCTTCGGTTGTCTTAAAATACTCAAAAGCTTCACCCCTCGATGCTGATGCTCCAAACCCCTGGCTTTTGTGATTGCTACGACTGATCGCGGAGATTTCTCCATAACTTTTCCCAAGAAGAGGATTGTAACCACCTACGTCAAATCTGAATTGATCAGCACTTATTGTATTTGTATTGCCGAAATTGAAAGTATTCCACAAGATCCTTTTCGGCCGCCAGGTCTTTACATATTTTAATTGCTCAGGAAAACGATTTGGATCGGCAGCCGCCGTGTATGCTTCATTGGCGAGAATAGCGGATGCTGTATGATGACCATGTCCGCCTTCACCAGTTGTCGGGAAACGGGTTATGATTATATCTGGCTGGAATTTTCTTATCACCCACACAACATCGCTTAGAATTTTTTCGTGATCCCATTTTGTGAATGTTTCCTGCGGGCTTTTTGAAAATCCAAAGTCAAAGGCCCTTGTAAAAAATTGTTCAGCGCCATCAATTCTTCTCGCCGCAAGTAACTCCTGCGTTCTTATCAATCCCAACTCGATTCCTTGTTCATTACCGATCAGGTTCTGTCCTCCATCGCCCCGTGTCATTGATAAATAGCCCGTACGGTACATTCGATCCTTTGAAAAGTATGCTAGCAGCCTTGTATTCTCGTCATCGGGATGCGCGGCCAGGTAAAGAACTGAACCCAGCACGTTAAGTTTGCGAATCGCAAGGTACATGTCTGCGGACGTCCAGGTAACAGGAGGTTGCGAGAAAGTAAACGGAGTAAGGAACAGAATGCAAATGAACACAAGCAAGTATCGTCTCATCGGCAAGATTTATTCGGCGAATATAGTAGCTATTTCGCAAGTAGGTAAAACCGCCTGAAGAAAATTAGCCCACGTTTAACACGGGCTAATCAAAAGCGATAGAAACCATTGAAATTACTCTTTTTTGTGACCGTTGACACCGTTGCTATTATCTACCTTCTTGCCTAGTTGTTGTAATATCTGTAATCCCAATAAGCCGTTGATTGCGCCGTTTCCTCCCTCTCCGTTTCCGATCAGTACATCAGGCATTATTTTCACATTTTGCGTCGCGATCGATTCCATCACTTTTAATTGCGTAAAATTATCACCACCCATTGCATCCACTGAAAGTTTGTATGACTCGGCATTTGATTTACCAATCGCGAGGATCTTTTCGGCTTCAGCATTACCGGTGACTGAAATTTTTTCGGCTTCAGCTTTTGCAAGTAATTCAATTTTTTCAGAATCAGCTTTAGCGAGAAGCCTGGTCTTTTCTGCCTCACCACTTGCGAGCAATTTCAAACGGTCGGCTTCAGCGTTGGCCTGTAAGCGAACACTGTTCGCATCACCGGTGGCTTTCTTCACCGACGCATCAGCAACGCGTTCGGCAATCAATACGCCCTGGTCGGCCTTTACAATTTCTTTTTGCATGTCGGCTACTGCTGTTTCCTTTTCGAGGGTTTGCCGTGTCTCCTGCGCCTTTTTTTGGGTTTCATAAGTTATCTTTTGTTCTTCTGCAAGCTTTCTGTCAGTTAATGTTTTCATCAAACTTTCAGGGGGAACTATATCACCTATCAGAGTGTCGACTCCAAATACATTGTATTGATCAAGTACCTTGCCGATATGCTCCTTCGCCGACAGTTGTCTCTCTTTACGTGTGCCAAGGAACGCGATCACATCACTGTCCTGCGCCGAGTTACGAAAGTAGTTGCCAATGGTAGGCTCGAGCACCTGGCTTACAAGATTGGTCATATTACCAAATCGCGCGATTACCTTCGGCGCTTCAGTAGTGGGGATATGAATGATCTGCGATACGTCGAGGTTGAATGGGAAACCGTCTTTACTTCTTACAGTGATCGTCGAAAGATTTTTGTCTAATTGATGAGATTCACTTCTCGCGGATGCCCAGTTCAATACAAGATTAGTTGTTGGCACCAACTCTACTTTCATGATGTAAGGATTGATGGGATACTTTCCCGGCCCTAATGGCTCAGCCCATACTCCCTTGAATCCTTTGGTAACAATATTACCATGCTTGAATTCAGCACCGCTAATATCTTTCCCTTCTTCACCAACATAAGAAATGACGACGCCTACATGACCGATTGGAATTTCAGTCATGTTCACCATGTCCAATTTTACAAACCATGGGTTGAGGAAATAGGAACCGGCAAGTATTACCTGTTCCTGCAACCCTTTGTACCCACCACTATCAAGGAAGCCATCCGCATCCTGGAATTTATTATGGTTGTCAACGATCTTTCCTGCAATTTGTCCTTCATCAAGTGGCTTTCCTTCCAACGTGGTAACGATACCAACCGTATTGTCAGGGATACTTATCATATCGGTGATTTCTATATCAAACAACAGCGTGTTGACACGAAATGAGCCAGGTGTGATGATATCTGTTTGTCTTCCTTTTCTTCCTCCATTTCTCATAAATGCTTCTGCATCCTGGAATGAGTCGCAACTTACCTTACGACCAAGAACAGCACCCGTTTCCAGTTCGGCTCCGTCTTTTGCCAGCACCAATCCTATTTTGCCTGTAGGAATCACAATAAAGGGTTGAAAGCTGATCTGGTATTGCCAGATCCATTTCCAGAAATACACTCCCGGTGGAAGAGTTTGCGCCTGGTAACCGGCTTCGCCGCCGGTAGCGATGATATGACCTTCCGGAAGTTGCTGCTTTCCAAACAGCACGAATTTCTTGGTGACCAGGCCGATCTTGTCTTGCGGTACTATGATCAATCCAAAGAAGACGCGAAGAATGAATTTGTAAAAAAGTAAAACAAAAATGGGAATGCCAATGATCATTCCCCAACGGAGTAGTTCAGAGTTTGCCATGGTGACTTAAGGTTTATTTTTTAAAAAGGTGGTTAGAGAAAATTATGAATTTAAAATGAGTTAGTAAACTATTGTTTTAAAAATACAATAAGGGATTTCAGATGATTGGACACGCTACCGACCCGGCCACTATCATCTCAATTTAATGGGAGGAGAAGTGTTATAGATCGTGAATTTGATCCTGGAAATAATGGGTACAAAATGATCCGATTCCATATTTTAAAATTGAGGACATAAAGTTAGATACAAGTTCATTGGAAACTTGAAATTCAAACCAGTTTTGATCCCAATCAAAATCGGAAGTTTAGAGGCCTAAATAAAATTGTGCAACAAACTCTTTTTACTTATATTCTTATTGTCCCACTAAAAACACAGCATTGCAAAACATCAGTTTTCCATTTTCCCAAAAGTCACGGAACAAAACATTGTCTGCGAGATAAGTGATTTCACCATTTCCGACATTTTGTGTTCCGAACAGCAATCCGTCTTTCAACCTCGGCTTCAGCCTGTACCCGACAAAACCGGCAACAGGTTCATCTTTTTTCACGATGCCAACATTCCATCCATCCTTCATGAAATCGTAGATATTGTCATCCTGTTTTAACGTGTAATAATAATTTGGATAGCCAAAGGCAAGCGGATGCGTGTTGTCGAGCTCTACTTTATAGATCGAACCTGCAGTGATGTTTGCTATTGGTGCACGGTCACGATCCTCATACTTGTGCAAAGCAGCATACATTGAATCCTTTTTATCGCCGTCATCAGATGGTTTTTTCATTTTGATGGCCCAGTCCAGCTTTGATAGTTGTGAAACGGCATTCTCCAATGCAACTACCCTTCCTCCCTTATTAATCCAGCTGCGAAATTCTTCAGCACTGTTTTTATCTGACAAAAAAGAATAATAGCCATCCGGCATGATCAAGACATCAAATGAATTCCAATTGCTTCTTGGCAAACTATTGAGGTTGATAAGAGTGACGGGGTAGTTCAATTCATGTTCAAACAGGAACCATATTTCGCCGGCCGCGTTGGAACTTACACCCGGACCAGTCACCAATGCTACCTTCGGAGGTTTTATATAATGAACTTTTGAGCTGCCGAAATCAAATCCCTTGTCAACGAAACCTGTCGAGATAGGATAAAGCACGATATCGTTTTCATTGCAGATTTTGTGAACGGTCTCCCATGCATTGGCATTATTGCTTGTTCTTAAAATTAAGATCGAGCCGCGATCAAATTTATTTTCACTTAACTCAAATGGCTCTTCTGTATATCTTAGTTTGATTCCTTTGTTCAGTAATTGTGCAACTGTCTTTGCCGTCTGCAGTCCTTTCCATGGCAGGACAAAGCCATAGCTGCTGGTCGCGTCCACTGTGGTCTTGACAGCTTCTTCCCAGGTGCCGGCAGATGGCAAACTTTGTTTTGAGGCATACGCATTTAGTCCGTACACATACGGTATCGACCATGCTGTAATATCGTAGGTAACTGAGTCCACTAATTTGCTATTCGGATCGAACAATACTTTGATCAATGTAGATCTCGGTTGCACCGCGCTGACAAGTATATCATTTCCATCAACTGAAAAATTTTCTGTCTTGCGACTATTATAGTTATATCCACTGGCTGTTCCCGACTTAGCGGCACTGTAGGCGATCTTGTTTCGATCAAGCAATTGAAGAAAAGATTTTATTCTTTCTTTATCAGCCGGTGAATTTTTTATGATGTATGATTTATAATCACCAACTCCCATTGTCGCTGCGTCATTGAAAAATTTATGGAACTCTTTGATCAACTTGTCTGCGTTTTGTGAGGCAATTTCAATCGTGCTTAATGACGTGGTGTAGTGATGTGTGGCCCTGTCAACAAGGGTCAGTGTGTCCCCATCATCCTGCATTACAGCAAGGCCGCTGGCACCATTTCCCGCCTGCTCATAGGTCATGCCGATTGCACCATTATAAACAGGGTACGTATCACCATACGAAGGATAATACAGATCAAATTCTTCCTTTGTAAAGTAAAGCCAGCCATTCTGGTCAAAATACTTTGCGTGATTCTTTCCAATAGTAACCTGGAAATCTCGTTGCCACTGGGTGATCACTTCATGATAAGGCTGAGCAGCAGGAGCGAAGTAATAAGGATTATTGATCCCTTGCTCGTGATAATCGACATGGATCTGAGGCAACCACTCATTATACAGTTTCATCCTTTGCTGTGATTCAACTTGAGTTTGCCATGCCCAGTCACGGTTGAGATCAAAATTATAATGATTGGTTCTGCCTCCGGGCCAGGGTTCGTCATGCTCCCTGGCATTCAGGCCGGGATTGGATTCTTTACCTACGATAGTGTTGTACCAATTCACATACCTGTCACGACCGTCAGGATTAATGCACGGATCTATTGCGACAACGGTGTTCTTTAACCACTCTTTTGTTTTTGTATTTGAGGGATCAACCAACGCAAATAGCACCATCATGGCCGCTTCGGTTGAAGAAGCCTCGTTGCCATGAACATTATAACTAAGCCAGACGATGACGGGAGTATTCTCAATTGCAGCGTCCCGATGGCTATCGGGATTATCTAAGCTTTGATTGGCCAGCCGTAAGTTATTTTTGCGGATATTTTCCAGGTTTTGAATATTCTCAGGCGCGGAAACAAAAGCCACCATCAGCGGACGACCTTCATTGGTTTCCCCGTATTGTTGAAGTTTTACCATGGAAGAAGCATTGGACGCAACTTGTTGAAAGTAGTTCACCACTTTCCAATGTGGAGTAAAGTGCGATCCTGGTTTGTAACCTAAAAATTGTTCTGGCGATTTTAATTGGGCATTTATAAAAGTGAATGAGACAAGAAATAAAAAGAGCGAAGCAGCTTTTATCATGTTGTCAGGTTTACCCGGCAATTTATGAAACGGTGTCGATTTATGGCCAGCGCTACAAATAAAGTTTTCAAGACTTGTTTTCTGTGGCCTTAGTACTTTTAGATATGAAAAAATTAATCTTTGGGTTTCTGTTAATTGTTTCTTGCTTCGCTTGCCACTCTCCGAAGAAGACGACAACTGAAACGTTAAACATCAACCCATTTCAATTTAGTATTCAGAAAAAAATCGTTTGCGACAACGGAGCGGTTGTTTCTGCTCATCCGTTGGCAAGTAAAGTTGGTGTCGAAATCTTAAAACAAGGAGGCAATGCGATCGATGCGGCGATAGCCACCCAATTGGCCCTTGCAGTTGTTTATCCGGGTGCAGGTAATATTGGTGGCGGAGGATTTATGGTGGCGAGACTGAGCAATGGAAAATTACTGGCGCTTGATTACAGGGAAACGGCGCCCCTTCAGGCCGATCGGGATATGTATTTAGATGAAAATGGAAATGTGGAAAATGGCAAAAGTCTTAATGGACATTTTGCTTCGGGTGTGCCGGGAACTATTGCCGGATTGTTTGCGTCTGCCCGATATGGGAAACTTTCATTTGCAAAGCTGATACAACCCGCTATTGATTTGGCGGAAAAAGGTTTTGTACTAACAGACAGGGAAGCCTCATCGCTCAACAGCATTCAAAATGACCTGAAGCAATTTAATACGGCAATGCCGGTATTTGTAAAGGAAAATGGATGGAGAACAGGTGACACCTTGATACAAGCCGATCTTGCTAATACTCTAAAACGCATTCGCGATACGGGAGAAAGAGGTTTTTATGAAGGTGAAACAGCGAGGCTCATTGTTGAAGAAATGAAGAGGGGAGGTGGGATCATAACTCCGCAGGATTTGAAAAATTACAAAGCGAGATTCCGGGAGCCTCACGTTTTTGACTACAAAGGATACAAAATCGTCGGCATGCCTATGCCAAGCAGTGGGGGAATTTTAGTGCACCAAATGATGAGGATGATCGAAGATAAAAATATTGGTGCCATGGGTTTTCAAACGCCCGCCTCTGTACAGTTGATGGCAGAAGTGGAACGAAGGGCTTTTGCCGACCGGGCTGAATACATGGGTGATGCCGATTTTCACAACGTGCCGGAGAAAACATTGGTGAGTGATGAATATTTAAAACAAAGAATGAAGGACTATGTAGCGGGAGTTGCGAGTGATAGTAAAAAAGTTCAACCGGGCGCCGCGGCAAAAAAAGAAAGTGAAGAGACTACGCACTTAAGTGTGATTGACAAAAATGGAAATGCCGTAGCGGTGACAACAACGCTGAATAATTCTTACGGAAGTAAAACAGTAGTCGCAGGGGCTGGCTTTTTCTTAAATGATGAAATGGACGATTTCAGTGCGAAGCCGGGAGTTCCCAATTTGTACGGCGCGGTTGGTGGAGAAGCGAATGCAATTGCGCCGGGTAAACGAATGTTGAGTTCAATGACCCCGACCGTTGTCTTGAAAAATGATAAGCCTTATCTCGTAGTAGGAACACCAGGGGGGACAACGATTCCGACTTCTGTCTTCCAGACGCTGGTCAACATTCTCGAATTCAATATGGGTACCGAAGACGCCGTGTATAAACCAAAGTTTCATCACCAGTGGTTGCCTGATACGTTAGACCTTGAAAAAGGATTTGACAACACGGTTAAGGAGGCATTGGAGAAAATGGGATACAAAACAATACTCCGCGGAGGCATTGGAAGAACTGAAGCGATCAAAGTTTTGAACGATGGCAGGTTTGAAGCAGTAGGGGATAATCGCGGGGATGATGACGCGGAGGGATACTAATAATCCGCTGAACAGAGTACCAAATAAAGGAAACTTAAAAAGTTGAGAAAGTTGAAGCAGTAGAGATAATCGCGGTGATCACATGGGAAAAATATTTTCAAACTCCGCCCTTTAGTGCGGAGTACAAAAAGCGATAAACAGGGCTTTAGCCCTGAAATTTATAATGATTAATAATGAATAATTATGACTCTAGGTGAAGAATATCTGTCGACTGTGATTCGCAGGTTAAAATATTACAGAGAACTGGGAGAAAGAGCATTTGAGCAAGTTGAAGAAAAAGATTTTCACTGGCAACCTTCTTCCGAATCGAACAGCATTGCTGTTATCATTCAGCACCTGGCAGGAAACATGCTTAGTCGCTGGACAAACTTCCTAACCGAAGACGGCGAAAAGGACTGGCGTGACCGGGATGATGAATTTGAAGTACATAGTTATTCCCGGCAACAATTGGTCGATCTCTGGAATAAAGGTTGGGACTGTTTTTTAAACGCAGTCAATTCCTTAAAAGAAGAAGACCTTCTAAAAACAATTTATATCCGAGATGAATCTCTTTCGGCAGTCGATGCGATTAACCGGCAACTTGCTCATTATCCGTATCATATCGGGCAAATCGTCTATATCGGTCGACTTGTCAAAAACGAGAGTTGGAAAAGCTTGTCCATCCCCAAAAAAGGTTCGCAAGAATATAACCAGGGAGATCACATAAAAGACCCAGCAAAAAAATTCTCCCGCTAGGAATACCCTATGAACATTGCATAAACGAAAATTAATTTCTATTTTTAGCCTCTTAAAATCCCCGTTACAAGAGGCCCTCCTTTGCAAAGCCGTTTGGTTCCCTTATTTCGAGTTAGCATCGTAAAATCACTAATCAGTAAACGTACCTTAACAATCATGAAAAAGATCGTAATTATTTGTGCTGCTATCTTGTGCTCGGCTGCTGGCTTTTCACAAGTAGTGCAGTTTGGCATTTTTGGTGGCGCTCATATTTCATCCACCAGTTACTCAGTAAAAGCTGTGAAGCAGCCGACGGATTCTAAGACCGGATTTCACATAGGAGCAGGTTATAAAATCCCCTTTGAAGGAATATTGTTTTTCAGCCCCTCCATTTCGTACGCCACGAGGGGTTATAAAGTGCAGTTCAATCAACCCTCATTTCCTCCTGACCTGCTTGCCATCGATAACAATACAACGTTTCATGAAATTGATGTTGATCCTCTTTTGCAATTTGATCTCAGTAAAAGACCGAATCATCTTTTCATCAAAGCCGGTCCCTCTTTTAATTTTATTTTATGGGGAAACGAGAAATATAATCTTGCCACCGGTGAATCTGTTGATCATGCCATGAAATTTAGCACTACAAATGGGTACGGCAGATACAATGCGTCTCTTACCAGCCAATTTGGTTATGAAACAGCAAAAGGTTTTATGATCTATGCTTATTATCTTCGTGGAATGATCAGCATGAATAATGAAGAACAAGGCCCTTCCATCTATAACTCCATGTATGGGCTCACGCTGGGAACCTTTTTTAAATCGAAAAAGAAATAGCGTCACGAATGCTGGAAGGCGGGATGATACCTTTCAAGGGTCCTTCTCAGAAATTCCCTGTCTAGGTGAGTATAGATCTCCGTGGTGGTAATGCTTTCATGACCCAACATTTCCTGTACAGCTCTCAGGTCTGCGCCCCCTTCAATTAAATGAGTAGCGAACGAGTGACGAAAAGTGTGAGGGGAAATATTTTTTTTGATCCCGGCTTTCTTCACCAGGTCCTTTATGATCAGAAAGATCATTACTCGTGATAATTTACTTCCCCTGTTGTTAAGAAATAAAATGTCTTCATTCCCGGGAGTTGCCGTGATGTGTACACGTATCTTGTTTTTATAAATATTGATAAATTTTATTGCGCTTTTACCAACCGGCACTAAACGCTCTTTATCGCCTTTGCCGATCACGCGGATAAAACCTACCTCGAGATGTAAGTTTGATATTTTCAGGTTTACGACTTCGCTCACACGAAGACCGCAGCTGTACATTGTTTCCACGATGGCCTTGTTGCGTCCGCCTTCAGGTTTGCTAAGATCTATTTGGGAGATAACATTTTCTATTTCTTCAAAACTTAAAATGTCCGGTAGCGCCCTTTTTAATTTTGGGGCTTCAAGCAGGAAGGCTGGATCTTTTGTGACGATATTTTCTAAAAGACAATATTTATAAAATGCGCGGATCCCGGAAATGATCCTTGCCTGCGAAGTAGCGTTGAGACCGAGTTCAGCGATCCATTTCAGAAACTTTTCAAGATCTCTTAACTGGACTTCAGCCGGCGTCTTTAAATTGTTCATTTGTTGAAAATATTCCGTGAGCTTTTCGATGTCACGCAGGTATGCTTCTACTGAATTATCAGAAAGAGATTTTTCAAGTTGCAGGTATGATTTGAATCCTTTTTTATAAGGTTCCCACATTTTTATAAGGTTACAAAGGTTTCAAAGGTTTAAGGTTCCAAAGTTGGGAATACCTGTGAAACTTTTGGAAATGTATTATAGTGTAATATTCTTTTCTAGTGTTTTCCACTCACCATCAACTTTCACCCTGGCCCAGATCCGGCTGCGGGTAATGTTCACCGAATCTAGTGTTTCATGGATGGCGTCAAAATCAAAATCCAGCTCCTTGCCAAAGGTCATTGAAGTTTTTTTGTCACTCCGGATATCTTCCACAAAAAGATTTCCCTTATCCGTATAAGCGAGTAAACTGTCGGCGACAGAAAATTTAGGATCGAAGTTGTTGATAGCAGTAGTCGATTTTCTGAAACTGCTCTTTTTAGCGTAAGATAATTTCAGAAAATAACCTCTCCCGTTGTCACATGTGTTAAATACAAGTAATGCGAAGCTGGTATCTTTAATATAGCATCGTGCAAAATCTTTGTTTAGCTTATAATCAAAGGCGATGTTTTTATTTTGCCCTGTAAATCCCCAGGTAAGCGTATCTCCACTACAGTTCTTTGCGCTGATATAAACATAGGGTTTCAGCTTATTGTTATTGTCAACGAATTTCACGCTGTCCTGCATGCAAACAGTGTCACAAAAAGAGGCCTTTGTTGCAGTCGAATTTTTATTATTGCAGGATAGAATAACGAGCGTGGCAGCAGGCACGACAATAATCGATTTTAAATGCATAGTTGTTTTTTATATCGGGCAAAAATAGACTTAATGATGAAAACTTGTTGCGGTATATTATTTGAGTGATTATTTCTATTATCTTCGACATTCAGATGTGAGTATGCCTGTTGTTAATTTAAGATCGTTCAAACAAAGAGTCCGACACCGAAAGAGAGCTTTCAGAAGGTTTCTTAGTCACGTCGAAAAGAATCCCCCAAAAAACCTCGACAAGTTAACTTCTATCATAGAAAAAGAAGCATGGAGAGAGGTGGATTGCCTTAGCTGCGGAAATTGTTGCAGATCCATGACGCCGACTTTTAAGGAAAAAGACATGAAAAGGATCTCGGCTCATTTAAATATGACGGTGCAGGAGTTTAAGGACAAGTGGCTCTATAAACAACGCGGTACGGGGGATTGGTTGAACAAAAATACCCCTTGCCAGTTTCTTGATCTGAAGACTAATATGTGTTCGATCTATGAAGTCAGACCAGCTGACTGCGCGGGCTTCCCTCATTTTTCGAAAACGAAAATGGTGTACTACATGCACACGCACAAACAAAACCTGGAATATTGCCCTGCCACCTATCGAATGGTAGAAAAAATGATGGAGAAAATGAAGGGAAAGGTCTGATAGGAAGTTGTTCATTCTAAATTCTGAGTTCTGAATTCTGCATTCCGTTAAAGAGACACATCTTCGATAAGGAAATATTCTGGTTCCTTTTCACGATTTAACACTATCGAAAGTATATCGAACTGAACGTGGCGGTACTGCTGATTCTGGAACAGAAATTCATCGGCGGCTTTAAGAAGGAATTTGAATTTCTTTTTCGTCACGCTTTCCTCCGGATGCCTGAGCGCTGATGATTTCAAAGATTTTACTTCAATAATTCGAAGTAACTCATTTTTGATTGCAATGATGTCAATTTCATATCGTGAATACCGCCAGTTGCAATGAAGGACCTGGTAGCCATTGTTTGTAAGATAATTTACTGCCATTTGTTCTGCTTCCTTTCCCAACTTGTTATGTGGGGCCATACATTATCTTTACTTTAAAATACAAAACTTCCGGGATGGACAACAGTGAGGCTTCCATTTACAAACTAAAAGGAATTATCAGGAACTACGATTGGGGAGGCGTCGAGTTTCTTTCAAAATTATTATCGCATTCAAATCCAAAGCATGAGCCCATGGCTGAATTTTGGTTAGGGGCTCACGACTCTGCTTCATCGATTCTTGTTTCAGGAAACAATGAAACCCGGTTGAATCAATTCATCGAAAGCGACAAAGAGAAGATCCTGGGTAAAACGGTGGCAAAAAAATTTGGAAGACTGCCATTTCTTTTAAAGATCCTTGACGTCAGGGACATGCTTTCAATCCAGGTTCACCCGGCAAAACATGAAGCAGAAATTGAATTTGCGAGGGAAAACAAGGAGAAAATTCCGCTAAATGCACCACACCGCAATTATAAGGATGATAATCACAAACCTGAATTAATGGTAGCTCTCGGTGATTTCTGGTTGTTGCACGGGTTCAAACCTGTTGATAAATTACGGGCAACACTTCAAAATATTTCCGAATTAAAACCTTTGTTGGAAATTTTTGAGGCGAGTGGTTATGATCAACTTTATAAGACGGTTATGGAGATGCCACAGGAATCGGTAAATCAATTATTGCATCCCCTGCTTCAACGGATCCTTCCATTGTACGAACAAGGTCGACTGAAAAAGGATGATGAAAATTTTTGGGCCGCCCGGGCGTCTTTGACCTTTGATGGGCAAAGTCCATCCGATTCAAAAGGATCTCGAAAAATTGATCGGGGAATTTTTTCTGTTTATTTTTTTAATCTTTTGTTCCTAAAGGCTGGTGAGGGTATTTTCCAGGATGCAGGCGTGCCACATGCTTATCTCGAGGGACAAAATGTAGAGATCATGGCTAACTCGGATAATGTTTTGCGGGGTGGGTTGACCAATAAGCATATCGACGTAAAGGAGCTAATGAAACATATAAGATTTGAAGAAACAGTTCCCAATATTCTTCACCCTCAAAAAGTGGGTAAGGACGAGAAATTGTATAGAACAGGAGCACCCGATTTTAAATTAAGTTCTTTTTCATTGCAAAAGGGAATGGCTTCATCATTTGAATCTGCATGTGCGGAGATCGTTTTGGTGATCTACGGAGATGTTTTACTAAGTACCGGCATCAACGAACTCAAATTGCGCCAGGGTGAGGCAGCTTTCATCCCCAATCATCAGTCAGTTAAATTGAAAGCAATTTCAAAGACTTACGTCTTCAGAGCATCCGTGCCAGTTCACAGCGGTGAATAACCCGGACACTAACTTTCCGTCAATTCATTTATTTTTGTAGTTCCTTTAAAAACTTACAAAGGTTAAATATGAAAAATAAAAAAACCACTATACTTGTTTTTGTTCTGTTGATAGTAGCAGCCGCTCTTTATCGTGCCTGGGATAACAGGCCCTGGGGATTTGCACCGCAGATCGCGATGGCATTGTTTGCAGGTTCAGTTATCAAAGACAAGCGATTTTCGTTTCTTGTTCCGCTTTTCTCTATGTTGATATCAGATATCTTATACCAGTTTTTATACTCACGCGGCTTGACTGAAATAAAAGGATTTTATCAAGGTCAGTGGGTGAACTATATTCTGTTCACGGCCATTACTGTTATTGGTTTTTTTATTAATAAAAATAAGATTGGCTCCGTTATACTCGGCTCCCTGGCAGGTGTACTCTTTTTTTACATTGCTTCCAATTTCTCAACCTGGATAGGAGGCGGTCTCGACATCAATAATCAGCCTTACCCAAAAACTTTTGATGGATTAATGCGCTGTTTTGCCGCAGGTCTTCCCTTTTTAAAAGGCAGCCTTTGGGCAACTTTGTTGTTCAACGGAATTTTCTTTGGATGTTATCATCTATTCAATCGCTATAGCGTAGAGTCAAATGAGGAGTTACAAGCGCAAAAAAATTAGGCAAGCTTCAGTATTTGCAAGTTTTCGATGATTCGATCATATGTTTCTTCCTGCGAGAGTGGTTCAGGAGTAAAAGCAACGCCTATTACCTGTTCGTAAAGTTCAATGTATCGTTTTGAGATTGTATTCACCCAATCATTGCTCATTTCGGGCACTTTCTCTCCCTCTTTGCCCATGAAGTTATTGGCCATAAGCCATTCTCTGACGAACTCTTTGCTTAGCTGTTTTTGTTTTTCACCTTTTTGTTGTCTGTCTTCAAAGGCGTCAGCATAAAAATATCTTGACGAATCGGGGGTGTGAATTTCATCCATCAAATGGATCGTATCGTCAATCTTCCCAAACTCATATTTTGTATCTACGAGGATCAATCCCTGTCTGCCTGCAATCTCTTTTCCGCGTTCAAATAATTTCAAGGCGTAGTTTTCTATAATCTTCCATTCATCTTTTGAGGCCAGGCCCTTTTCAATGATCTCTTCTTTCGAAATATCTTCATCATGCCCGGCGTCGGCTTTTGTAGAAGGAGTAATGATCGGAGAGGGAAAAAAATCGTTTTCCTTCATTCCATCAGGCATGGCAACGCCGCAGAGTTTTCTTTTTCCAGAGGAATATGTTCTCCAGGCATGGCCCGTTAAATTGCCCCGGACAACGATTTCGATTTTAAAGGGTCTGCATTTTTTCCCGATCGAAGCGGTCGGTGCAGGTACATTCATTAACCAATTAGGGCAGATATCCTTTGTGGCATTTAACATGTACGCCGCAATTTGATTCAATACTTGTCCTTTGAAGGGAATCAGTTTTGGTAAGATTACATCAAAAGCAGAAATACGGTCGCTTGCGATCATGACGAGCCACCTGTTGTCAATAGTATATACATCACGAACCTTGCCCTGGTAAAATTTTGTTTGATTTGGAAAAGCAAATGCTGTCATAGCCCGAATATAGTAAACACTTACTCAAAATGATTTGGGATTTTGCAAATTCTTCGCTGGTATAAATTAAATTTTCAGATGAAAAAATCAATTCTTACTTTTCGGCCTGAATCCTTAAAAACACTGTATATGAGAAAAAGCTACCTGTATTTTGTTGCATGGCTGATTGCTTCCGTTTTCTCAGTTTCTGCTTTTGCACAAAATGTTACGCTTACCGGATCCATAAAGAACAACGCCACTAAAGAAACACTACCTGCAGTTTCAGTCGTGGTAAAAGGAACGAGCCAGGGTACATTCACCGACAGCAAAGGAGATTTTAAACTTACCGTTGCCAAATTGCCTGTTACACTCGTTATCAGTTCTGTGGGTTTTGAGGATAAAGAGATTTCGGTGACGGATGCTTCGGTTGGTGAGATAGAGCTTACTCCTGCGACGACTTTGGGACAGGAAGTTGTTGTTGCCGCTACCCGTACTCCACAAAGGATTTTGGAATCACCGGTTTCTATTGAAAGAATGAGTAGTCGCGACATAAAAAACGCGGCTGTGCCAACTTATTATGATGCTATCGCTAATTTGAAAGGCGTTGATCTCACTACATCAAGTCTCACATTCCGTACGCCGAGCACTCGCGGTTTTAACGGAAGCGGAAATCTTCGGTTTAATCAATTAGTAGATGGAATAGATAACCAGGCCCCGGGTCTGAACTTCGCAGTCGGCAGTATCGTAGGGCCCACTTCACTCGACGCTGACAACATGGAATTATTGCAAGGCGCTTCTTCAGCATTATATGGTTCGGGAGGAATGAATGGAACTTTGCTTATAAACAGCAAGAGCCCGTTTAAATACCAGGGATTGAGTTTTGAAATAAAGCAGGGTATGATGCATACCGATGGAAGAGAAAGGCCGATCTCTCCGTACTATGATTGGGCTGTTCGCTGGGGCAAAAAGATAAATGACAAGTGGGCCTTCAAACTAAGCGCACAATATTTGCAGGCGCATGATTGGCAGGCGCAGGATTACAGTAATCTTGAAAGAAACAATGTATTCAGCTCACCAAAGGGCGGGGACAGAGCTTCTGACCCAAACTATGACGGCGTCAATGTTTTTGGTGATGAAGCCAGCGCAAACATCGGTGCATTCGGAACGGCGGGGGCTTTCCAGGTGATTCAAGGGATACAGGCACAGACAGGTGTGAATCTCGGACCGGCATTTGCAACACTTCCGGCGAATGCATCGATCGCACAGATCAACGGTTTTGTAACAAGTGTAGTAAGCCAGTTCCCTCCTCAATTTCAACAAGCTTTAGTAGGTCCCATCACACAGGGCGCCTTATTTACCGTAGCCGCAAAAAGCTACAGCGCAGTCAATGTAAGTCGCACGGGGTATGAAGAAAAATATCTTGTTGACTACAACACGTATAATTTGAAATTAGACGGAGGCATCAACTACAAGATCAATGATAATGTGGAAGCTAATTTGCAGGCCTACTGGGGCACGGGTACAACTGTATATACCGGTGCTGACAGATATGCCATCAAAAATTTGAAAATGGGTCAGTATAAATTGGAGTTTAAGGGAAAGAATTGGTTTTTGAGAGCGTACACTGTGCAAGAAAATTCTGGTGATGCTTATACAGCTACCACGGCGGCATTGTTCATCAATCGCGCGTGGAAACCTGACGCGGATTGGTTTGGCCAATATACCGGCACCTATACGGCTGTCAAGGCTTCAGGTGTCCCCGACATCCAGGCTCACAACCTGGCAAGAGCTGCTGCAGACAACGGAAGATTCTTACCGGGCACTTCGCAATATAACGAGGCTTTTCAAAATGCAAAGAATACAACGATCGGTAAAGGGGGAGCAAAGTTCGACGACAGGACAGATATGTATCATTACGAGGGTCAGTTGAATTTAACTGAACAGGTAAAATTTGCCGAAACTCTTGTGGGCGCAAGTTTTCGCCAGTTTCGTCTTAATTCACATGGAAGCATTTTTGCTGATACTGCTGGTGTGATACCCATTAATGAATTCGGTGCCTATATACAATTGCAGCGCTGGTTGATCAACGATCGTTTGAAATTAACGCTTTCAGGTCGCTACGATAAAAATGAAAATTTCGAAGGCCGTTTTACGCCGCGTGCAACAGCATTGGTAAAGGTGGCTAAGGATAATCACTTCAGATTGTCGTATCAACAAGCTTATCGCTTTCCGTCAACACAGGACCAATATATTAACTTGTTGACCGGAGGTGCTAACCAACTAATTGGTATGGGCCAGGTATTCAGATCCTATTATCAGTTTGATACCAAACCTGCAAAGACAGCGGAAAGCGTTGTTGCTTACAGAAACTCCGTTGCAGCAGGGACACCGAATCCCGGTTTGTTGGTGCCAGCTTCCTACCCGGATCTTAAACCAGAAACAGTTAGTTCTTATGAAGTAGGTTATCGCGGATTGCTTACAAAAAAGTTATTAGTTGACGGTTATCTATATTACAGCCAGTATAAAGATTTTATTGCCAGGGTAGCCGTGGGCAGGGGAGAGTCTGCAAGCTCTGATCCACTTGTTGAATTGACCGAACTGGCAAGTCCCTTCACAACCAATAATTATTCGTTTGTTGTTAATTCACCCACTGGCGTGGATGCGATCGGTTGGGGAATTAGTGTCGACTATGAAGCTGCGCAAGGCTACCATATTACGGCAAACGTTTCCGGGGATAAGTTGAATAATGTGCCGTCGGGGTTTGTAGCTTTTTTCAATACGCCCAAGGTTAGATACAACATTGGTTTGAGTAACGATAAACTATACAAAAACATAGGTTTTAATATTGTGTACAGGTGGCAGGATGAATTATTGTGGGAAGGAACATTTGGAACAGGCACCATTCCTCATTATGGAACTCTCGATGCACAAATAACCTGGAGAATGCCAAGCAGCAAGACGCAGTTCAAACTCGGCGCTTCCAACTTGTTGAATAACTATTATAGAAGCGCTTTTGGAAATCCTGAGGTGGGAGGATTATATTATGTAAGCTTTGGTTACAATTTATAACTACAAAAAATTTTATTGAAAGGTCCCGAAGTTGGGCTTCCATTTAAAAAATTAATTACTACTTCGCTAGGATATAAGATGAAGATATACCGGAGTAGCAGCAAAGATTGTGCACCCTGCCCGCTGCGCAGTGTACGTATTGGCAAGAGTGATTTTAAAAAGATAGATGACAGCATTGATAAACCGTTTTATGATCGCATGCATGCAAGGCTGCAATCAATAGGCAGGAAGAGGATGAGGCAACTGAAAAGTTCAACAGTGGAGCCAGTGTTCTCACATTCATAGTTAACGGATTCATTTATTTGAAAACTGAATAATTCCTTCCATTTCTTTTCACTATAAAGAAATGACATGATAAGTATTGATGTTTGAATTGTCAGCCCAATCAATTATGCATCCAACTTCATCACCGTGGTCACCATTTAAGTCTCCAAGATTTTCAAAAAGAGCAATTCCACTTTGCTGTGACTTCTGAGTAACAATGAATGTATCGACTCCGCCTATGTTTGTGTAGAGACGAGAGATCGGCTTATTTTTACTATCAAATCAACTTCAGATTTTACTTGGATGGGTAGACCTGAAGCTATAGTGTCCGTCGCTGCAATCTTTTTGTCGCTGACGCGGGTATTGCAGCTGGAGAAACAAATTATCGACACTATGCTAATAATTTTAATGAAGTCTCCAATAAGGTTTCCGGCTTGCTGCCGGCCGTAATTTAAAAACTTTTCTGGCCGAGCCGCACTACAAATTCACTTTTATTTGGCGTTGAGGCCAGTAGCAAATAGGCTGGCAGCAAACCTCATGTTGTACGTACTATCTAGTAAAATGGAAACTTCATTTTCCTTGTGCCACCACAGTGGACTTTTCTATTCGCTAAATAATCTTTTAAATCGGAAAGTGACTTGACATTTTGGCCGGCGACTTGAATTGTTTTGTTGCCTTTTACGTTTATCAGCAAACCGTGAAATGTTTTGTAAGGATTTGTTTTGATTGTTTCAAAGTACTCGTCTATCTCACGTGTGTCAACCGTCCTCTTGGCTAATATCGATGAGAAGATTAGTGTGCCAGTTGATGTGTCGATTTGGATTTTGTTAATACTTAAAAGGGAGGCAACAATTGTCAAAGCCAAGAAGCCTACGGTAGTTATTAGCAAGTACATTAGGTAGAGGGCTTTAAATTCAAAATGAATCTCTCGTATTTTAAAAATAACTTTTTGAACATTTGGGTCTTTGAGCCCAAAATTTATTAACAGATAGCCCAATAAGAATGTGACGATCAGGAAAAAGATTCGCATTGCAAAGTTCAATGAGTTAGTGGGGAGTACCATGATATTACGTACAACACGTAAATATATGCCATAAGATGGTTAAGTTATAAAAAAGGCAACCTTGAAAATCAACCTCGTGACGTTATACATTTTGGATTGTTATAGCGCCTATGCAACTCAATTCAGCTGCTTAATTGTTTCACCCAGCGATACTCCATTTTGATAAACCTGCATCGTGTAGGTGCCTGAAAGAAAGTTATCAGGTGAAATTGTGTAGATAATTTTTTTCCGTTCACCCTTGTTGTATTCAAAATGAACTTTTGTTGTATAGGCTTTTGTCCCTTCCGTTTTTGAATCAAAATGATCGGCGCCCCACACATCTGTTTGCAAAACTTTATTGTCAGGCTGAATGATGACAACATATACGTCATAAGGAGCTGTGTTGGCAATATTGTTTTGCAGGGTAAAAGAGAAGATCAACTTATTCGCTTTCTTAGCTGACGTTACTTCTGTTTCTTTATCCCCGGACTTAGTTGTAACAATCGAAAGGCGCATATCCGATGCAATAAAGGTGGATGCCTCGTCGATTGTTGCGGTGAGGGCTTTATTCTCCTGCGTCATTTTATCAATATTCTCCTGGAGGCCCTTCATCTCATCATTTAATTGTGTTAGTACTCCATTCAATCTTGTTCGCTCGGATTCCAGGTCTGTATTCTGCGCTTTCATTTCTTCAATCCTTTCCTGGTATTCAGCAATAAGTGCTCTTGCTTTTTTGAGATCTGTATTTGTTGCATTCCTGTTCCTTAAAATATCGCTGATCTGCCGGCGCAGGTCAAATATTTTCGACATGGTTGAATCTAAACTTCCTTTCAATGAATCTGCCAGGTTCTTTGTGGTGTCGAGTTGCTTTGTGTTTTCCGTGAATAGTTTTTGAAGCGAATCCCTAACGGCTTCCTGTGTTGCCACAGTATCTTTAACCAGTACCTGGGCAAGGTGATTACTGTACCGGGATTTATCATACAGGTGATAGATCCATGTACCCATCAAACCAACAGAAACTAAAAGGAGTAAAAGATTTTTTGAGTCCCTCATAGGTTAGCCAGGCGGTTAACTAAGATTTTAGCAAATATAGCGCGCAGAAGGTAACGCTTTATATCGAGAAATGATTATTCTGTGGTTTGCATTCTAATCCTTCTTGCTGATGGTCTGATCAACGTATGCAGATATCCAACCCACCTGCCCGTTTTTTACAAGATAGAATTGTTTCCCTTCATAAATTGACTGAAATTGACGCATCACTTTTATTAAAAGTCCTGTACCGGCCATTAAAGATTTTTGATCGAAGACCTGGTGGACTCTTTTGATCTCCTTCGAAATAGCCGCCTTATCAGCTGCCTTATCAAGAATATTTTTTGAAAGCGATGCTTCCGTAACAGAATTAAAATTCGTGTATAGCCTGTCGTAAAATTTCTGCACCTGGTCAAACGTCACGCCTACCACGGTATTATCGATCAATTCCGGGAACATTAATGTGGCAACCGACCAGGCAATGCCGCCACTGAATGCTACATTATCACTTTTCGGATAAGAGCCGCTTTCATTCACAGCATAAATGATCTCAGAATTTTCCGCTTCAGACAGTACGCGATATAATTGTTTACTAAAATTGAGCAAACCTTTATCTTCGCCGCACCGTTTGTCTGTGACATTGGCTACACTTTTTGTCCCCCAGTTTACATTGAAAAGTTTAAAATCTCTTGTATTGCCATTTGGAAAATAACCACCTTTTGTGTTGCCACTCCCTATATCGATCAAAAAAGTATTATATCTCCTTGCTTCAGGGACAATTCCTAAATGCGAAAGCCTCGCTTCCTCCAACGCGCCAACTACATCCACCTCGCGGTCGGGCTCATTGATCTTTGTTTTGAAGGAATCAACGAGGTTGCTGATCCATTCCGTTTTTTGTTCTTTTTCGGCTTGTTGTTTAACCCCGCTACTTACAACAGTATAAACATATCTTGGATCTATCCTGTACTTTTTTGTCAATGTAGAATACAAGCCGGACATGCCCTCTAATGTAGCATCGAAAGTGGGCGAATTAAAAGAGATGAAGTCTGTATTTACCGAACTGTCTTTTAAAACATTAAAGGCGCCACGGCTTTGTGCATTTTTCCCAATTTCGATGACGCTCATTTTTACACCTTTTGAGCCAACCTCTATTCCGCCATACACCGCGGAATTATTATATTTTAATTTAAAACTTGTTTGTGCCTGCAAGAAAACGCCACATATGATCAGGAACAATGCGAGCAGGAATGGTTTTGAATTGCTGGACATGGAAGAAGTTTTTTTGCTTGAACGGATAAAAGTACTAAAATGAAAAGCCCAAGATTTTATAGACAGAGCATTGTGAAAAAAATGTGGTTAAATACACTATTCAATAGTTATTTTACGAGGGTCAGTTTAAATTTTTTTTACAGATGAACATGCGGGTCAGGTAGCTGACGGGATTCTGAATCGCTATCTGCAGTCCATTGAATTTTTACGGCGGACATAGCGCCGCTTTCAAACCTTTCTGCGGGATAAATATTAAATCCGTTTTTTATATAGAAGGCTAAAGGCGATTTGTCTAGCTCCCCATTTTCTTTGAGCACATTATTAGCATCAACTACTCATCCATTTAATATTTATCGTTTTGCTTGAGGTTAGTCAATAATTCGTTCCATGCCCTTTTCCCTGGAGTATTTTATCAATCAGGAGCGCAAACCATCGTGCGTTGTCTCTCTCAAATAAAATAGCCCATCCCAGGATGTTCTCCGGATCGTCGCTTATCAGAAAATGGGTTTTATCTTTTAGTTTATTTAGATAGTCATCAAAGCTTGAAACGGTCTTATGCATTAGGGTTTTTGGATACTCGCTGTTCCAAATTTTTATCACACCTTCCATTTGCGTTATGCTTAGCTCTGGTGTCTTGATTATTTTCATTTCGTAAACCAATTTCAAAAAAGAAATTTCGGTCAGCGGTATGTTTACTTTGGTGATAAGTTAAAGGTTTCACGTTGGTACTCGCTTTTTTGCCGGCTCATAGTAGAGAGTTACCGCACCACAACGAAATGTTTTTGTTTTTAAGAGTTTAAGATTAATTCTGTCCTTTATGTTTTTTAATAGCGGCAGACCTTTTCCCACTATCGTTGGTTGAACACTCAGTTGGAATTCGTCAATTAAATCAAGATTCATTGCGGCTACAATCAAGCTCGGGCTGCCAACAAGAATGTCTTTACTCCCGCCATGACGGGATTGCTTGAGTTCTAAAATTTCTTCGTTAATATCTCTTGTTGCCAGTCTTGCATTTTTCCATTCAACATTTTTCAGTGTGTGAGAAAAAGCAATCTTTGAAATATTGTCTATTAATACTGCAAATTCATCCACTGGTTTGTTGCCAGTTGGATTTTTTACCACAGTTGGCCAATAACTTTCCATAAGTTGGTATGTTATCCTCCCATAGATCAGAGTGTCGGCACTCTTTAATAGCTCGTTGTAATGTTGATGTATTTCATCATCTGCAATCATTGCCGTGTGATCGCAATAACCGTCAAGCGTCATATTGATTGCTGCAATTAATTTTCTCATTCTAAATTTTTTTAATCAGGTCAATTTTCGCAGGCAGAGGCATAGTGCCGGCCAGCGAGTCGTTTGCAGCCATTTTTCTCGCTCTTCAACACTATACTTGCGCAATGCATTCAATAGAAACAAGAATTCCAGCAGGAAAAGGCATTACTTGAGGTGTACTTCTTGCGGGTGCATTTTCTGGAAAGAATTCCTTGTACACCTTATTTATAACACTAAAGTCATTCCCGGTTACCATAAAGATGGTGGTCTTTACAACTTTAGAAAGACTGGAACCAGCATCCTCAAGAACAGTCTTAATATTTTCAAGACTTTGTCTCACTTGATCTTCAAAGTCAGCGCTTATGACCTTTCCCGTGGCCACATCGAATCCAGGCATTCCAGAAATAAAAATCAAATTGTCTGCAATAACGGATTGTGGGAACACATCGCTCATCCTGGGAGCGCTTGGAGTATTGAAGTTTTTTTTTGTACTCATATCATTTTTTTGGGAATGTCCTTCTGCAAACTACCAGGGTTTGATGCCGTGCGCACATCGAATTTAAGAAATGTTCGCAGGTCGTAGATCCCCGGGAGCAGAAGTTCCTGCGGGGAGCGGTGGGCATAGCTGCTTTTCATTGTCGCTATCGAATTTAATTACAGCTTTTGGAATCGCACAAAAACGTAATTGAATGACAAAGCAATATAAGAACCAGTAACCCCATAGCTGCCTTCTGTCAATGGATCTCCGGGAATATTGACCTCATACCTTCCGCTTACAAATTTTGTCAATGAAATATTGGCGACCAGGCCAAGTTTCATAAGATTGTGATTTCTTAGAGTCCATCCATAGCCTCCACTAATTATATAAGTAAACCAGGGCTTGTTGTGATTGTTCGAATTTAATTCCAGGCTAAAAACATTTATCCGTTGATTGTTTGGATCATAGAGATAATTATCAACAATGTCCTCATCATAACCAAACGAATATTTTAGATTCAAGCCTATCCGGCCGTATATGATTTTCGATTTCTCCAGTTGCCAATCTTTCTCTATCTCAAATGGAATTGTTGCACAAAAATCAGCGTCACTGATTTCCATGAGCGGGAACGGATCAGGATATATAGGATTTATTTGATGTGCCGGCACGTCCGCAGCAGCATTGCGCCCGGCTATTGTTAAAGTAAACCCCGTTACGAAAAAAAGATTATTATTAAGATCGCATTGCGCATTCAGTCCGATCTCACCTGCCGGTTGGGCCGTTGAGGTGACACGGTATTCACCACTTTCAGGATTTATTTTTGCCTTTTGCGAAAGACCGATTGCAGTGTAGATCGAAACAAGGTTCCTTTTGACAATCTTTGGATATAGTCCTTTCGTGACATCGGTCTGTGCAGATACATGAAGGTGACCGACAAATGAGATCGCAAAAATTAGGAATGTTCTCATGAATTGCCGCTAACGTCACTGTTTGCTACAGCCATTGAATTAAAACCTTTTTGGTCATTACAAAATTGGGCACAGGGTGGCAGCAAACCGCACGTAGTGTTCGTTTAAATTTTTATTGATAAGATGTAATCCATTGTCCAATATTCGCGGGGCTAAACACCTAAATCACTTTCATAAATTACTCTGTTGTGATTGGCGAACTCCGGCCACCAATTCATCCACAGGGTAGGGTCGTGCTTCATAATAAATGCCAATCCAAGGTCTCGTCTTTCGGGGAGTAGCTCCCTTCTTGCCTTTTCGATTGACTTTTTAACTTGGGGAAGAGTTAGGTCTGTGCAATAAACGGGACTTCCGGGTTGTTGTCTCCACGAGTCTTGGAGCGTTCCATAATCTAAGCAATCAAAGCCACTATCGTCAAGAAGAGTAGATACTAAATCTTTAGATTGCTTGTTGTCTCCCGCAATGGGAAGTGCTAAACGCAAGGGATCACCTTTGAGATGGCCTGAGCAGACAAGTGAACCAGCAAGAATATTGTTGTAAGCTTTAATGACACGTCGTCCAATTCGATTCGACACCCAAACACTTTCAGGCATTCCATTCTCAATGTCTTCAATTCTTCCGTCCCTGATTGGGTAATAGTTACAAGTGTCAATAAACGTAGTGCCTGGTGAAGCGTTTTTAAATAGTTCTCTTGGCAACTTGGGAACTTCAATCAGTGGAATAGATATAACGACAACGTCAACATCACGAGCAACATCCGTTAATGTAACCCCTGAGGCTCCTGTTTCCAGGGCCAAGGTTCTAAGCTTTTCGATTCCGCTGGAATTAGCCATTTTCACATGGTGGCCCGCCTTCGAATACTGCCGTATCAAAGTTCCACCTATCTGTCCCACTCCGATAATTCCTATTTTCAATTTCGATTGTTTATGTAAATGTCTCTTCTTGCCCGCTGGACAATTTACACAATTGTTGTCGTTCAAAATTGACAACTCCGACGGAAATAAATTTTCAGGCGTGCCTGCTGGCTTGCTGCCAGGTATTTTGCCGGATTGACCTCACTGGCTAACCTTTTTCATTCGTGGTATGAACTCCGTATTGTATTGCGGTTGCGAGTACATCAGTGTTTATATCTTTTAGAGTCTTGAACTTGATGCAATACCCGGTTACGTTTGCCTTGCCTAGTTTTTTCCCATACGTTTTGGCCAGGTAAGTCTTATCTTCTAAACCAAGGATGTAAACAGAGATTCCGGTTGTGTTTGCACTCAACCCAATCTGATAAAACTCCCTCGTCGTTCCGTCGGCATATTTTATGGTGTAAAATCCATATCCTATGTTTGGATTAGATACAGTTTTGCCATTGCTGTTTTTGCCATCGTTGAACCATAATTTACATTTTGGCATCATTTGAAGTGTGAGCTTGTGCAACTCTTGCATCTCACCACGTTTCGGTTCAGGTTGGCTGGCAATGTACTCTTTGATTTGCTCCTGTACGCTCATATAGAA
>DASYSW010000104.1:0-4782 GCA_036002905.1 Chitinophagaceae bacterium | reverse complement strand
AACAATAATAAAAAATTAAGAAGTTATCCCGCAAAGCGGGATGAATTTTGACTTTATTAAAATGGGCAAGACAACAGGATTTTTGGAATTTACGAGAGAGCTACCTGCAAAAAAATCGGTTGCAGAAAGGCTTAAGAACTTTAAAGAATTTGAAGAAAGGTATACCGATGAGAAGCTTAACCAGCAGGCGGCTCGTTGCATGAATTGTGGCATTCCGTTTTGTCATCATGGATGTCCTTTGGGAAATATCATACCTGAATTCAATGATGCTGTGTACCGAAAGGATTGGAAGGAAGCTTATGAGATACTGAACTCGACAAATAACTTCCCGGAATTTACAGGTCGCATCTGTCCCGCGCCGTGCGAAAGTGCCTGCGTGCTTGGAATTAATCAGCCTGCTGTTGCCATTGAAGAGATCGAAAAACATATCATTGAGATCGCATTCGACAAAGGATTTGTCAAATCGCGTCGTCCGAATATGAGGACAGAAAAGAAAGTTGCGGTTGTTGGTTCAGGTCCTGCCGGCCTGGCGGCTGCAGCACAATTAAATCATGCTGGTCATCACGTAACAGTTTTTGAGAGGGATGATGCACCTGGTGGCTTGTTGCGTTATGGAATACCGGATTTCAAGCTGGAAAAATGGGTCGTCGACAGGAGATTGAAATTAATGGAAGAAGAAGGTATTGTTTTCAAGTGCAACGCTAATGTAGGCGTCAACATTTCTATCAACGACTTGCTGAGAGGATATCATGCAATCGTGTTAGCGGGCGGTTCTACTTTCCCGAGAGACTTGAAAATACCGGGTCGCGAATCGAATGGCGTTTATTTCGCCATGCAATTCTTAAAACAACAGAATAAACGTATTGCCTCCAAAGATCCGTTTGCCAATGCAAATATTGAGAGCAATATCTTTCATGAAGATATTTTGGCCAAAGGAAAAAATGTGGTGGTAATTGGAGGTGGTGACACAGGTAGTGATTGTGTGGGAACTTCAAACCGGCAGGGAGCAAGATCGGTAACTCAATTTGAGTTATTGCCTAAGCCTCCAAAAGACCGGACTCAATTTATGCCCTGGCCCACTTACCCAATGATATTAAAGACCTCGTCTTCACATGAAGAAGGTGTAGAGCGGGAATGGGCGGTTGCCACAAAAGAGTTTGTCAGTGACGAGAACGGAAATTTAAGAGCACTGAAAATAGTCAACCTTGAATGGAAGATCAGCGAAGACGGCAAGCCGGCCCAATTTGTTGAGGCGCCCGGCAGTGAAAAAGAAATACCATGTGAATTAGCATTACTTGCGATGGGTTTTGTCCATCCCCAGCATGAGGGTATGTTGAGTGAACTGGGAACTGAATTGGACGAAAAGGGAAATGTAAAGGCAACAGATAAATCCTATCAAACAAATATCTCCAAAATATTCACGGCCGGCGACATGCGCCGCGGTCAAAGCCTTGTAGTTTGGGCCATCAATGAAGGCCGTGAGTGCGCTTCTTCTGTATGCGCGTATTTGAATAAATAAGACGTCTCCTCCCGTAAACTCATCATGGATTACTCTGTCCATTTTGGTCATATTAATTTTTATTTAATGTGACAAGAGTGTAATACTTTTCCACATTTTATTATACTCTCTATAAATAATATCGAAAACTAACGCGCGTTAACAGTAAAAAACTTTAATTTCAGTTATCAAAGTTAATATTATTAATATTTTTAATCTTTAAACTCTCCTCAAATGAACCGAATTTCTGCGAAACAAGTTTTACCATTTGTCGTTTTAGCTGCAATCGCAGTTATTGCTTGTTTTATTAAGCCTGTCATTGACTTTGCAGATACTGGGAAATATAGTGCAGCCGATATTGCATGGATCATCGTGGCAACTGCACTCGTATTCTTGATGACGCCTGGCCTGGCCTTTTTCTATGGCGGAATGGTACACAGAAAGAATGTTCTTTCGACTATGATCAAAAGTATGGTCGCCGCTGGTATAGTCAGTGTTCTTTGGATCGTGGTTGGTTATAGTCTTTGTTTTGGAGACGATATTGGCCATTTTATTGGAAACCCGATGACGCATTTATTTTATAAAGGTGTCAATTCAACTGAGCCCTGGTCACTGGCGCCCTCCATTCCAAAAACTTTGTTCTCTTTATTCCAATTAATGTTTGCCATCATTACTCCTGCCCTCGTTGTGGGTGCAGTGGCTGAAAGGATTCGGTTTACCTCATTTGTACTATTTATAGTCTTATTCAGCGTACTGGTGTACGCGCCACTTGCACATTGGAGCTGGCACCCGGATGGTTTCCTTGCAAAAATGGGTGCACTTGATTTTGCCGGAGGTACTGTGGTTCATATTTCTGCAGGTTGCGCGGCTCTTGCAGGTGTATTGGTTCTCAAGCGGAGGAAGGTTCATATGGAACAACGCGAGATTCCTCCTGCAAACATTCCTTACGTATTAATTGGAACAGGTTTGCTTTGGTTCGGGTGGTTTGGTTTTAATGCAGGTTCAGCAGGTGCCGCCAATGCGTTGTCAGTGTCCGCATTTGCTACTACTAATACTGCAGCCGCCTCGGCAGGTTTATCCTGGATGTTTTTTGATGTTTTGCGTGGAAAAAAACCTTCTGTAATGGGCTTTTGTATTGGAGCAGTGGTCGGACTTGTTGCGATTACGCCAGCTGCGGGTTTTGTCGCTATACCTCAAAGCATATTTATTGGAGTGTTTGCCGCAGTAGTTTCCAACCTGGCTGTCTTGATACGGCAAAAGTCAACTAAGCTCGACGATACACTGGACGTATTCCCTTGCCACGGCATTGGCGGTATGGTCGGCATGTTGATGACTGGTGTATTTGCAACCAAGGCAGTTAATGCAGCAGGCAATGATGGTTTGTTTTTGGGCAACGTCAGCTTCTTCCTTACACAAGCTAAAGCAATGGCCATCGCTGTTGGTTACAGCTTTGGCGTATCATTCCTCATTTTCAAATTTATCAACTTTATTCTGCCTCTCCGGGTTAGCGTAGAAGAAGAAGAGATCGGTCTCGATGCAACTCAGCATAATGAAAAATATATGCAGGGCACTTTGCTTATCCATAACAACGGTAAGATGGAAGAAAAGATCGCCGACGAGATAAAGTAACCTCTGCCGCCATGTGAGAAAAAAGACAAACAATTAAAAAAGGTACAGCATCGATAATGGTTGCGCTAACAACCAGGTGCTGTACCCCTTAACAATTAAAATCAACTGCGATGTTACGAAAAATTCTTATTTTCTTTCTGGCTTTCGTATCCTTTATTTATGTAAACGCCCAGGACTCAACAAAAGGAAATTTGACCATTAACGGTTCTGTGGATGCTTACTACCGGTACAATTTTCATAATGCAAAAGATTCCGGTCGCACAAACAACTACACCAGCTTTACGAACTCACAAAACTCGTTTGAATTGGGGATGGCGTCTGTTAAAGCCGATTATGCGATCGGGAAAGTAGATGGTGTAGTCGACCTGGGTTTTGGCCGGCGCGCCCAGGAGTTCTCATATAATGATGAAGGAGCTATGGCGGCCATAAAACAGGCCTATGTTTCGTTTGCCCCGTCTGATAAAGTCAAATTTACCATGGGTAAATGGGCAACTCATGTTGGTTATGAATTACTCGACGCTTATTTAAATCGCAATTACAGCATGGATTACATGTTCTCCTACGGGCCATTCTTCCATACGGGACTAAAAATGGATGTGACGGCAAATAAAAACTTTGCCTTTATGGTTGGTGTTTCCAACCCAAATGACATGACCACGGCAAGCTTTTCAAGCAAATTTTTCCTCGGTCAGGTTCATTTTACTTCCACTAATGCTAAGGTCAACGCCTATGTAAATTACGTCGGCGGAAAAGATGCGAGCGAATCTGTGACCAATCAAGTGGACGCAGTGGTTACAGGAACGATCTCCTCCAAATTCACCGTTGGATATAATGGCACTGTGAAACTCTCAAAGCCGGAAGGGAAAAGCAGTAGTGATTCATGGTGGGGTTCTGCTGTTTACCTGAATTTTGACCCCAGCTCTGTCTTCGGCCTGACCGCGAGAGCAGAATACTTCGACGATGAGGATGGGGTAGCCGGATTTTACAATAAAATATTTGACGTTACATTATCCGGAAATATACATTTCGGCAATCTTACAATCATCCCTGAATTCAGAGTTGATTCGGGCAAGGAACCTTTATTTTACAAGAATGAAGATACCGACCTTCCCACAGCAAAGAGTACCGGTTCGTTCATACTTGCCGCCACTTATCATTTTTAATTTAACGCAAATCTCATCTCGGGAATATCAAGCAACGTTTTTTAATACTTTACATGGCAAGCAATCGTAAGACCCTCCATTTCCATGGAGGGTCTCCTTTTCATCATATAAACTTAACAGTGATCGTTGCGCATGCGCAGAATATTTGCGTGAATTTTGTCGTAGTTACACAATCTTACAGGCTAGTATCTCAAAACTGATATTTAGCAAGCAATCGTTAAAGCCTTCTATTTTTATAGGAGGCTCCTTTTTTTAACCGCCCGGCGTTCCTATCAAATAACTGGCGTGCAATCCGAAACGACTCTTTGTCCTCCCTGCTGCCCACCTGTAGGTTTTAGGCGAAACTCCATCGGCTATTTTCAATAATTCCTTTGGCCTGTACAACCGCATTATTGACACACATCCATCCCAAATCGTATAAAGAGGAATAAGAGGTATGATATAAGTGAAAAGTAATCTCGAGAATTTGAATGGTTTAAAGAAAGGCGTAAA
>DASYSW010000103.1:0-10906 GCA_036002905.1 Chitinophagaceae bacterium | reverse complement strand
CAGGTCAAAACAAAGTTTTTTCAATGCATCCGCATTGCCTACTTCCACTATCTCGCCAATGAACGTCGTTCCATTCAACTTGACTGCTTTTTGGATAAGTTCCTTTTTTATTGCATCCAGTTGGTTTGCCTGTAACTTTTCTATTTTCTTTTTTAACTCGGCATTTTCGCTTAACACATTTTCTATTGCCTTGGAAAGATCTGCAGGATTTTTCAGCGATTGCCTGATCGTATTCACCATTTTGAATTCCTCATTCACATATTCGTCGGCGAGCTTGCCGCAGACGGCTTCGATACGACGAACACCTGCTGCTACCGCGGTCTCGCTGGTAATTTTAAAGAACCCAATATCCCCGGTTGCCCCTACATGAGTGCCGCCGCATAACTCTATCGAATAAACCGGATCAATAATTACAACTCTCACCGTATCTCCATATTTCTCTCCAAACAATGCCATGGCCCCAAGCTTTAATGCTTCTTCCTTTGACATGTGCTTGATAACAACAGGAATATTGTCCCGAATTTTTTCATTGACCAGTTCTTCCACTTCAGCGATTTCTTCGTCAGTCATCCTTGCAAAATGAGAAAAATCAAATCGAAGATGCTCAGCGTTCACCAATGAGCCTTTTTGGGTAACATGTGTGCCCAATACTTTTCTCAAGGCAGCATGAAGAAGGTGCGTAGCCGTGTGATGCCAGGCTGTATTCCTCCTTTTCGTTCCATCAACTATTGCGTTCACTTCACCCGAAAGATTGGCAGGAATCGAGCCAGCGAAATGGATGATCAATTCGTTCTCTTTCTTTGTGTCTTCAATTATTAATTCTTCCTTATTAATTATTAATTTACCTGTATCTCCAACTTGTCCGCCGCTTTCACCATAGAATGGTGTTGTTTCAAGAACAATTTGATAGGACTCTTTTCCTTTTGCCTTTACCTTTCGATACTTTAATACTTTGGTTTTTGTTTCCAGGGTATCGTAACCCACAAAGGAATTGGTCGAATCATTGAGAACTATCCAGTCCCCGGTGTCAATGGCAGTTGCGGCACGAGATCGGCTTTTTTGCTGCTGCATCTCCGATTCAAAACCTTTTTCATCAACTGCCAAATTATTTTCTGAAGCGATTAACCTCGTAAGGTCGATTGGGAATCCGTAGGTGTCATATAGCTCAAATGCATCCCGACCCGTTATCATCTTATTTTTTGAAGCCGACCGAACAATGTCATCTATCCTTTTTAATCCTTTGTCCAGAGTTCTCAGGAAAGCCTCTTCTTCTTCTTTCACAACCTTACCTACAAAATCAATTTGCTTTTGCAGTTCAGGAAATACATTTTCAAACTGGTGGGCCAACAATGGCATCAGCTGGCAAAGCAAGGGTTGTTTGTAATCGAGGTAAGAAAAATAATAGCGAACGGTGCGACGAAGGATACGCCGGATCACATAGCCTGCACCTGTATTAGAAGGTAGCTGCCCGTCAGCGATGGTAAAACCAATAGCGCGGATATGATCGGCAATGACCCGAAATGCGACATCCTGCTTGTTACCAGTGTTTGTATATTTCTTTGCCGTTAGTTTTTCGGTAGCTTCGATAAGGCCTGTAAAGACATCTGTATCATAATTGGAAGTCTTATCTTGCAACACTCTCACCAATCTTTCAAACCCCATCCCAGTATCAACATGTTTCGCGGGGAGCGATTCAAGACTCCCATCTTTTAAACGATTGAACTGGATGAACACATTGTTCCAGATCTCGATCACTTGCGGATTATCAGTATTCACCAACTTTTTTCCTTCAACCTTCTCCCTTTCCTCATCACGTCTGCAATCAACATGAATTTCTGTACAAGGTCCGCATGGACCGGTGTCACCCATTTCCCAGAAGTTATCTTTCCTTCCGAACAACAGAATCCTGTCTTTCGCGATGTATTTTTTCCACTCATTGACAGCTTCATCATCTTTTGGAAGTTTTTCCTTCTCATCACCTCCAAATACTGTCACATATAATCTGTCGGCCGGAATTTTAAAGACTTCAGTGAGTAATTGCCAACTCCATTCTATTGCTTCCTTTTTGAAATAATCCCCAAAACTCCAATTGCCCAGCATCTCGAACATCGTGTGGTGATAAGTATCTACCCCTACTTCTTCAAGATCATTGTGCTTACCGCTAACACGCAAACATTTTTGGGTATCAGCCACCCGTTTATGTGCGGGTTGTTTATTGCCTAAAAAATAATCTTTGAACTGGTTCATGCCAGCATTGGTGAACATGAGCGTGGGATCGTTCTTTACCACGATCGGGGCCGATGGAACGATGACATGACCTTTCGATTTGAAGAAATCAAGAAACTTTTGGCGTATTTCAGATGAGGTCATCATGGGTGAGTGGTATGTAGTGAATGGTGAGTGGTGAGTAGGAGATCCCTGAGACGTGAGACGTGATAGGTGAAAGGTGAAAAAGCAACTCACGATTCACGTTTGACGATTCACGTTTGACGAACAGTAAGGCTATAGCAAGAAACATATAAAAGGGATTGATTTTTGCTATTTATCCGGCTATATTTGCCATTTCTTGGCATAATAGCGAAGCGCAAAGGTAAAGATTCAGGCTGCATTTTTCATTGAATGGTTAAGCTTCTGCCATCATGAAGAAGATCAAATATTATTATAACACCAATAGCCTCCGGTATGAAAAACTGGAAACGCCTCTGCGGGTAAAACTGCTGCGCATTTTTGGTTTCCTTGCCGCAGCGATCGTAACAGCTGCCATCATTTCTTTTTTTGCTTTCCGGTTTGTCGGCTCTCCCAACGAAAAACTATTGAACCTGGAGAACGAGCGTTTGCAGGATAAATATCATCAACTCAACGACCAGGTAAAAGCACAGCAGGAACAGATGTCAGAACTTGTAAAAAGAGACAATGAGGTTTACAGGGCGATATTTGAAGCGAACCCGATCCCTGACAGTGCCCGGGCAAGAGCATTGGCGCAGGAGCAGGAAATCGCAAGGGTTGAAAATATGAGATCGTCGGATCTCGTGAATTCTATTATTAATTCACTGAATACTTTGGGTCATTATATAACTGCTCAGAAAAAATCTTATAGTGAAATCGACAACCTTCTAAAAAATAAAGAGCAACTTCTCCGTTGCACTCCCGCTATTCAGCCTGTAAGTAACAAAGATCTTACCCGTGTTGCTTCCGGCTTTGGCTACCGCATAGACCCGATCTATAAAACTGTAAAGCTTCATGCAGGTCTTGATTTTGCAGCACCACAGGGAACTCCCATTTATGCAACCGCAAATGGAACAGTCACGGTGGCCGGCAATACAGGCAATGGATATGGCAATCATGTTGTCATAAATCATGGATATGGCTATGAAACATTATATGGCCACATGGTAAAAGTAAAAGCAAGGGCGGGTCAGCAGATAAAACGCGGTGAGGTGATCGGGTATGTGGGAAGTACAGGAAAATCTACCGGGCCCCATTGTCATTATGAAGTACACAAGAACGGGCAGAAAATTGATCCGGTTTATTTCTTTTATAATGACCTTTCGCCTGAGCAATATGATCTTTTATTGAAAAGAGCGGCAGCAGCGAACCAGAGCTTTGATTAGCCTCAAGCTTCATGCTTCACGCTGCAAGCCATAAACGACGTTCATAGTGTCCATGCTTGAAGCATGCGGCTTACGGCTGCAGCTCTTATGACTTTTCCACAATAGTAATTTTCGTCGTCCCACCATAAGTGGGATTCGTACCTTTAATCAATAAGTATGGAAAGGAAGTTTTCACAAATATCAATGGAGTTTGTTGGCGAAGAGGAAAAACACTCGCCACAAAGTGAAACCATTATTGAAGACAATACGATGATCTCCGAAGAAGAAGCTATAACAACCCAGGACGAAAATACAGTTGTAAACGATCAGCCCTCCAAAAAACCTTTTTCCAAACGCGGGCGCCCTTCGTTAAAGGACATTGACGTTAATGCTGACCTGGTACAAATTCCCCCAGACGAAATTCTTTTTCAAAAGCAATATTACTCCATCGGCCAGGTAGCAAAATGGTTTCGTGTGAACCAATCATTGGTCCGCTATTGGGAAACCGAATTTGATATTTTAGAACCCCGCAAGAACCGGAAAGGGGATCGCTTCTTCAGGCCTGTCGATGTAAAAAATCTCTTGCTGATTTATGACCTGCTTCGCCGCCGCAAATTCACTCTCGAAGGCGCTAAAGATTATTTGAAGAATGCAAGGAAAGCGGAGGAAAAATTTGCGATGATCCAGTCGCTTGAAAAGATCAAGGCATTTTTTCTCGAGCTGAAAGCAACGCTTTAGACGATTTTAACATCAGAAAAGATATTCTAAAATGTTCCAACATTAATTTTGGAGCTGATCTTTGCATGATGAAAAAAATATTGATTTTAATCACTTGTTGTGTTCTCCTCAGTGGCGCAGTTTTTGCTCAATCGCACGCCGAGATTTCGAGGGATAGTGAGGGAAATAAAGTCTTGAAAGGAATTATCTCACGCCAGGAATTGGAAAATGATACATCATTTTCCTCCTGGTGGGCTGAAAATTTAAAGGGCTATACTCCGCAATCTCAAGCGCTTGTTGAGCTTAAGAAAAACCACAATATAGAATTCATTGCATTTATAGGAACTTGGTGCAGTGATTCAAAATTTATCATTCCAAAGTTCTTTTCATTTATTGACGCAGCAGGTTTCCCTGGAGACAGGGTTACACTTATTGGTGTTGACAGGAACAAAAAAACACTCAGCCATCTTGCCGAAGCGATGAATATTGTTGACGTTCCTACAATTATTGTTATGAAGGATGGAAAAGAAGCAGGCCGGGTGGTTGAGTATGGTAAATATGGATTATTCGATAAGGAATTGGGTGAGATCATTGCATCGATCCCTGCTTCTCCTGCGCAATAATGCGAATATCCTTGTTAGCGCCGGCAATTTCTATCTCTAAATTTTCCAGTAATTGCAGGACCGAGATGTTTATTGATTCCTTTACGGCATTAAACTCCTTGTCGGTGAGGTGCGCGGTAAAGTAATCTCCATTTATCATAAAGGCATGACCGGTGATCGCGTTCATTAAGACTGAAGAGTTTTCAATTTCCTTTTTCTTAAAAACATTTTTTATTCCAGCCAGCAACTCCTGTATTTTTTGAGAAGAAGTATTTAGGTCGATCTCCAGTCTCAGCTCGCCTTTATGTTGTGTACGAAGTGAAACGTTATCCAGAATGCTATCCACCATTTGTTTATTGGGGACTGTCACATACGTTTTTTGTTCGGTACGAAGGCGTGTGCTGCGAAGGCCGATCTTTTCAACCGTGCCAGTAATTCCCTGAACTTTTACGACATCCCCGGTTGTAAACGGCCTGTCAAAGAAAATAACGAAGGAGGCGATCAGGTTCTCAAGGCTTTCCCGGAGGGACAGAGCCACCGCTGCTCCCACTATGCTTAATCCTGTCAGGAAACTCCCGACATCAAGGTTGAACGCAAAATGCAGGATCATGAGAATTCCCGCGATTCCAATAATGACTTTAAAAAAATCCCTGAAGAAAACGATCAGTTGATTGTCCCGAAAATCGGCGTTCAGATTGGCCTTTCGTTCAAGAATAGTAGCAATAAAGTCTATACTGCGAAGCAGGAGCCAGACAAATGAAACAATGAGTGCCACGTTTCCAAGCGCATGAAAAATATCCTTTAAAGAATTTCCATAAATATCCACATTCCAGGCCCCGGGAAAACGAAGCCTGTGTAGGGCAGCGATTGAGGCAAATGTCACTACAAACATACCCAATGGATGTATCACCAGGTCAATAAAGGATTTTCTGTCGATGTTTCGCCATATCCTTTTTACAAGGAGAAAAATTAATCCCGCAAAGTATTTTGAGATAACCCGCTTTAATAAAAGAACAAAGAGGATAATACTGAGTGAAATGAGATATTCTCTAACCGTGTTATCAAAATAAAGTTGGTTAAAAAAATTATTCATATCACCTCTAATTTGAGTAAAATTAAAACAATCCTCTTTGATCAGTGGAGCGTGTAAATTTCGAGCAGTTCCTTTTTTAAGGCATAAAGACGGGAGGAAGTGAAATTAACTTTCAGGGAATTTTTCAGAGGACCCGGTAGCTTTTCATCATCTACGCGAAAAGTATTGATCTCATAACGGTGCAATGTGTCGTTGTTGATCCCAAAAATAAACTTACCTGCCACTTTAAAATCGTCCCATCCGCTGATCAGTATTTTATTTCGCAGGGCGCCGTAATAATCAAACACAAAAACACTTTGTTGCGGATCGTACAAATAAACAAAGCCTTCCTGGTCACAGATATTTTTTATAAGCGGAGCCTCGTTAAACAGAAGCCGGAAATCGGGAGTCTCCAGCAATAATTTTCCATTGTCGTCGATTTTCTTCAATTTACTGTCACCCTCGTCATACAGCCATATGTTGTTGTCATAGGACTGGCCGATGGCGTTTACCTGGAAAATGTTTTGCTGACGAAGGTCAATCGCATTCCTTGTTGCCAACAGCCTGTCGAGTACAACGATCGTTGAAAAATTCTTGTAATAAAGTAATACTTTAAGCGGATTAGAAACATCAATGGTTGAGATCTTACCAAATTTTTTTACATTATTAAAAACAGCGACGGAATCGCCGTTGGAATTATACTTTTTCAGCTGATCGGTGCTTGTGAGGATATAGACATTGTCGAGGTTGTCAACGGCGAAATCAACGATATCTCCCTTGATCATCGAAATCAAATTATGGGAACTCTCATTTTGCGCCCTTGTTGAAGAGCATATATAAATCAGGGCCAGTGCTATGTTAAGAATCCTTTTCATCAATTTCTGATAATTTTCCCCTCCTGGTTTTTATACGATTTCAGCTCCAGGTTCCTACCATCAAACGTTGCATAGGTATAATAATGTATCCAGTCACCTAAATTAATATACCGGCTGCCATTTGAGAACCTGAAATCAATGGGCAAATGCCGATGCCCGAATACAAAATAATCAAAGTTCATTTTCTTCAGTATGCTCTTACAATAGATGATCAGCCATTCTTTATCCTCCCCCAGGAATATTTCTTCTTTTGTTCCGGTCTGGGCGCGACTTCGGCGACTCAGAAAATTTGCCAGGCCCATGCCCATATAAGGTGGAAATATCCCAAACAGCCATTGACTGAATTTGTTTCTAAATACCTTCTTTATGAATTTATATCGATGATCCCCCGGGCCCAAGCCATCACCATGAGCAATATGGAATTTCTTTCCATTCCACTCGAAGTCGCGTGCCTCAAAATAAACAGGAATACCTAATTCCTCCTGAAAATAACTTTTCATCCACATATCGTGATTACCCACAAAAAAATGAATCTTGATTCCGGCATCTGTGATCTCCGCTAATTTTCCCAATAACCTTACATAGCCTTTTGGTACAACTTTTCTGTATTCATACCAGAAATCAAAAATATCACCAACGATAAAAATTTCTGAAGCATCAGCCTTTACCTGGTCCAGGAATTCGACAACGGTCTTTTCGCGTTTGAGACTACTTTCACGATCCGGGGCGCCCAGGTGAAAATCAGAAAGGAAATAAATTTTTTTATTAGGGGAAAGCTGCACTTGGCTTATTTCTTTTGCTGAAGATATTGAACAAGGTCCCCTGATTCTATAAGGGGTTTCCCTTCGACACTTCCATTATACCAATAAATCCATGCCGATGTTGTGGTATTATTTATGAAAACATCAACCAGTTCACGCTGGTATAACTGAATTTCGTCCGGCTCAACAGATACTCCTTCATAGTCATCAAGCTGGCCGATGGCCCAACCAAATTCCGATTCATTCCTGATAGTATACAGTTCACCAACAATAAAACCATCACTGGCAGGGACAGCCGCCGGATAAGGTCCCAGGTCGAACATCTTTCCCTTTACTTTTGCATCACCATCAAAGGAAAAGAAACGGCTAATGTATTCATATGCCTGGCTTTTAAACCCACTCCGGAGTGAGCCATAGACAAACAACTTATAAACGCCAGGTTTATTCATGTACTAAAAATACTAAGAGAAAAGATTTATTCATCTATCAGGAAACAATAAACTTCTTTCGGCCCGTGCACGCCGACAACAAGAGTTTTTTCAATATCGGCCGTGCGACTTGGACCGGTGGCAAAGCTTATCAATGACGGCAGCTTATCACCGTACCTGTTTTTTATCAACTGCAACGCATCTTTCACATCATACACGAGTTGCTTTGTGTAGGCGACGCAAATGTGAATGGGAGCATAGACGCTTACAGTTCTGCCGCTTGATCGTACCGAGCTGAGGACAATGCTACCTGTTCTTGCTACCAATGCTTCGCAACTTGTGACAGAAATATCACAGCCCGCCAGGTCATCGCTGAGATATTCCGATACGTGGTTGTCTATGATCCCTGCAAGATTTTCATCCCTGCAGTATATTTTTTTCCAACCCTGCTTTTTGACAAGACTATTAAATTGAAAGGCCAACTCCTGGTGATTCAAACAAAAAATGAATTTCCCCTGCAATTTTGTGAACTGCTCTGCAAATTCAATTTCAAGTTCCTGCTGTGGCCGGGGAAAGACCGTGTTGCTTCCATCACTTTGTGGAAAAGGAAGAGGCGTTGAGTGAGTCAACGCCTCCCTGATCTTTTTCAAAATATTTTCCTTTGATGGAGAAACATTCATTAGTGCAATGATTTGTTTGTAACATCACTATCATAAGGAGGTACCCCCTCTGAAATTTCACCGACATGCTCGGGATCCAGGGGTTTCTTTTCTTCATAGGGACGTTTACCGATCAGTGCTTCAACATCACTTTGAAATAATACCTCCCGTTCCAGCAGCGCCTCCGCCAGTTTTTCGACCTGGGGTTTCTTTTCCTGGAGCAACGATTTTGTTCTTTCGTATGCTTCGTCTATCAATTTGCGCACTTCTTCATCAATTATTTTCGAAGTCTCTTCAGAGTAAGGTTTGGTAAAAGCGTTTTCCTGCTGAGGGTCATAAAAGCTTACATTTCCAACCTTGTCATTCATACCGTATACAGTAACCATTGCATAGGCAATTCTTGTGATCTGCTGCAAATCATTTTGTGCACCGGTAGAAATTTTATTGAAGAAGATCTCTTCGCTTGCGCGACCGCCCAATGTCATACAAACCTGGTCCATTAACTGGTCGGTATTGTACAAGTATTGCTCCTTGGGAGTATACTGAGCATATCCCAAGGCTGCTGTTCCTCTAGGAACGATCGTGACTTTTAAAAGAGGATATGCATGCTCGAGATACCATCCACAAATCGCGTGACCTGCTTCGTGATAGGCGATGATCTTTTTTTCCTCAGGCAAAATGATCTTGCTCTTCTTTTCCAAACCGCCAATCACCCTATCAACAGCGTCCTGGAAATCCTCCATCTCCACTGCATCTTTTCCTTTGCGTGCCGCGATCAACGCTGCTTCGTTGCACACATTAGCAATATCAGCGCCGGCAAAACCAGGAGTTTGTTCGGCAAGTTTATGTATATCGAGTGTCTTTGAAATCTTGATTGGCTTCAGGTGTACTTTGAAAATGGCTTCCCGACCCTTCAAATCCGGTTTATCAATCGAGATCTGCCTGTCGAACCGACCGGGACGAAGCAAAGCTGTGTCCAATACATCAGGTCGGTTAGTAGCTGCAAGAACAATAATTCCCGTGTCAGTACCGAATCCATCCATTTCGACCAGCAATTGATTAAGGGTGCTTTCACGTTCATCGTTGCTCATCATCACATTCTTTCCTCTCGCACGACCAATTGCATCTATCTCATCAATAAAAATAATGCAAGGTGCTTTTTCGCGTGCCTGCTTAAACAGATCACGAACGCGGCTCGCCCCCACACCAACAAACAATTCGACAAAGTCGGATCCGCTCATGCTGAAGAAAGGCACCTGCGCTTCACCCGCCATTGCTTTTGCGAGTAAGGTCTTGCCGGTCCCCGGAGGTCCAATCAGCAACGCTCCTTTAGGGATCTTACCGCCGAGCGCAGTATATTTTTTTGGGTTCTTTAAAAAATCAACGATCTCCATTACTTCCACCTTTGCTTCGTCCAAACCGGCCACGTCTGCAAAAGTGATGTTCACCTTTGTTCCCTTATCAAATAATGTAGCTCTTGATTTGCCAATATTGAAAATACCGCCGGGTCCACCTCCACCACCGCCACTGCCACCCATCTTACGCATCAATAATATCCAAAGGGCAATGAAGAGCAACAGGGGTAACAGAAATTGCAAAGCCCCGCCAAACCAGTCACGTTCCTGGTCAACATCATAAGGCACCTGCTGGTTTACGGACGGCTTGCCATTTTGCGTATAAAAATCAGCCATCTGCTTTTCAAAATCACCGGAATATTTAAAATAAAAATGTGGGCCGTCGGGGCTCACTTTTCCATTCAGACCTGTCTTAAGCCTTGCCCTGTAGTTATCAATACTTGCAGGGTTTAAATAAACTTTTACGATATTCCTATTTGAAATGACCGTATACTTTTCTACATCGCCGCGCAAGATCATTTGCTTGAATTCATTCGGGGTAGTCTTGGCTGTACTGCTGGAAAACGGGCTAAATAGCTGGAATCCTATCAGAACAGCAAATATGATCGCGTAAACCCAATAGATACTAAAGCGTGGTCCTTTACGGGGAGTATTATCATCGCCGGTGGGACGATTATTGAAACGAGGCAAGTTCGATCGATCGTTTTTATTGTATGGTTCTTGTGACATAAAATATTTCTTCTTCTTCCTGCTAATTAAGGGTTTTTAATAAAAATTGTTTGATATAAATAAATATTTAACAACGGTTTATTCGTTAAAATCTTCTGCAGCCGCATCACTCCACATT
>DASYSW010000102.1:0-3653 GCA_036002905.1 Chitinophagaceae bacterium | reverse complement strand
TTGCTCATCGGTTAATTCGCTCCACTTTTGAGCATTGGCTGCTGCTGCGATCACGCACACCATGATAAAAAGAATTGTCTTTTTCATTTTCGTTGATTTTAGTTTGAATGTATCATTGTGATAATATTGACGCTTTTCACTCTTGTTTGCGAAACAACAGTGAATGTCATTCCGGGCTTGACACGGAATCCTTTCCTTCTTCAATACCCAAATCTTCATTTATTGCCAAGGTTAAATCCAAATCTCAGTACGGGCCCGAAGGTTGTCATATCATATTTAAACCGATCTCGGCCGCTCCCATTTTCATAATCGACGTATATAACACGATACCCTGCTGATAATTGAAATAATTTGGAAACGCGATAACCAAAATAGCTTTGCAATTGCCAGTACAAATTGGAACCAATTCCCCCGCCCCCGATGTTGCCACGGAATTGAAAAAACCATTTCCGTGACAGATCAGTCTTGACGCGGACCAGCACTGAAGGATCAACCCATGTTTCGTCGGCGTGGCTGAATCTTTCAAGCGGGCCACCTGCTGAGTTGATAATAAGGTCCACATCCGATTTTATACTGTTCAATTGAAATGCAAGACCGAGCTCAAACCATGGAGCCAATTGACGCATGCCCGCAAGTTCCCACGCCAGTTGTTTGATCTCTACGGTGCCTGAACCAAGCGCGTCATTAATATTTGCTTCAGATTTCAGATGCATATATGTAAGATCAGAACTAAAAGTCCAAAATCCTTTTTTTGCTTCAGCATATAACATGGCTCCAAACTGGAGATTTTTAAAAATGTCAGCAGCATTTTCATCCGGGTGTGCGTTTGGCAAATCACCCACCCCTACGGTCCCATTCATATTGGGGAACATGATGTATGGCTCCAGCAAAAAATGCCATTTGTTAGTTGTTGTTGAATCCTGTGCACCTGAATTTGTTGCTTTTGCCACGCAAATTATAATTACAAACAACCAGCGAAGAGTTATTCTCCGACAATCTGTTGACCTAACCATTATTGATTATTCATTATTGACAACAAACGTATTTTACCATGGAGACACAGAGGCCACTGAGATCACGGAGTTTACTCTGTGTTACTCCGTGCACTCCATGCCTCCGTGGTTACAATCAATCTTTTCAGCTGCCATGATTGCTTTTTTTAGTTACAGAAAATGAGTTGTCGTGAGACGTGAAACGTGAGACGTGAGTGCAAAGATGTTAAGGCATTGTACTCATAACTCATAACTCAATTCACCGGCTCCGGTTCAGCAAACTTCCATTTACCATTTACTATTTCAGGTCGTGGACGATATAAACGAACTGTGTAATTCCATCCATCTACGATCGGTATGCAATTCGTCACTTCTCTATCGCAACCACCGAACTGTATAATAACAGAGCCATCTGTCTCTTTTGTTGCAGTCATATTGTTTATGGCATAAGCATTTTGTGCATTCTTTTCATAATATCCTTCTTTATTATATACACTCACGGACCAGAATGCATCAACAGGAACATCTTTTACAACAAGCTTGTAATTTGTCTTTCCATCATTCTTTGGAGGAGTTACATTTAAATAAGTTGCTTCCTTATCGGGATTACCACCCCAGCCCGCGGCGGTTCCTATTAAATGTCTTACGGGATCAACATCTTCCTTTTTCCCAAACGCATGTTTGAAATCCTGGATGGTCGAAGCCAATACCAATAACGCATCGCGTACTTTTTTCTGACTTACCGCATCCCAGTTCGGAACTTCAAACTTTCCGGGACCGCCGGGTTGACTAACTTTCACGGCATCCTGTAATGTTGTTACCTCTTTCAGATCACCCGGATTTGCAGGATCGATCAAAGTGCGAAGTGCAACTAAAACGTATCGCGTACCAGCCTGTTCTCTTGTAATTGTATAATTACCCGCGCCATATGTCACATCAAATGCATACTGATCCTCGTTTAGCATCATCATCGACATGAATCGCTTCCCCGCATCAGGCAATGTGATTGTAACAGGTCCTGCATCGAGATCAAACACTGCTGAAGAATAGACCGTATCCCGGTTGCCGCGTACCACGGTTTGATTATCTACTGAAAATAATTCCCTGCGATGGAAGAATTTTCCGAAACCACCTTCTTTATTAGCGGTTACATTGAAATACATGTCTGATTCGGCACGCCTGAAATTGTCAACAGTAACAGGGATAGCCGAAGATGAAGTGGCTTGTATTTTTTCTTTAGTTGCCGTTTGTGTTGCCATGTTATTTAATTTTTTTTAGGATTTGATAGTCGTGAGACGTCAGACGTGAGAAGTAAAGCAAATCACTCGACACTCAGCACTCATCAATCATAAACTCAACTGTCCGCGCTATGGCCTCTACCATACGTTAATAATTCTAATCCCTTGATAGTGCGCCTGCCGCTTCTTTTTCCACATCGAGATAAACTTCTTTGCTTACATCAATGCCAACACCAAGGAGTGTTCCCCCACTAAATGTATTCGGACTCTTGTACTCCGAACTTACATTGTCCGCACTGTCGAACCCGATACAAAGTCCATCACCAGCAAGGGTGAACTTACCTGACTGTGTTGTCATCGAACCTTCTGCGACAACCTTGTCATCGATATAAAGTTTAGTTGTACCTATCGATTCGCCATATTTACCCGTTTTTTCACGAGTGAACTCCATTCCAAGTGTGTGCTTACCCCGAGTAAGCGCATCTTTTGAAATAAATTTTTGTTCAGTGATGCCCAGGAAATTATAAGTGTAATACAATTTCTTGTCTTTGATAAAAAGTGCATGACCACCGAATCGCGAACCATGCGCGAAGATCACACCAGATGCTTTGTCGGTGATATCGACGTCGCCGATGATCTTATACGAACGGCCGCGAATGCTCACAGCTACTCCTTCCGGAACAGCTCCTGTGTGAGGATAATAGACGTATCTTTCTCTTGGAGGTTCTGATTTGGGGCGTTCCAGTCCCAGTAATTCTACAGCAGTCCGGTCATCAAGCGGCAAAACAAAATTTTTATCCGCCTCTTCAAACCAAGCGTCGATCAATGCCTTTAATTTATCAGGATATTTATTCGCTACGTTTGTTGACTCGGAATAATCCTCATCCACATGATACAGCTCCCATTTATCTTTATCGAAATGGCCCGCGCCGCTCAACGGAGCATGCAAAGCGACTGCCTTCCATCCTTCTTCCCACATGCCACGTGTACCCAGCATGGAATAGTATTGCCGTTTCTTTTGTGTTGAAGCCTTTGCATTATCGAAACTGTATTTCATCGAAACTCCATTCAATGGATATTGCTCTGCGCCTTTATAGACCTTTGGCATTTCCAAACCGACAATATCAAGTATCGTAGGAACTATATCTGTTGAATGGTGATACTGCGTACGAACTTCACCCTTTGCCTTGATACCCTTTGGCCAATGGATCACAAGCGGGCAACATGTGCCGCCCGCATATTGTGAATAGCGTTTGAACATCTGGAATGGGGTACTGAATGCCACGGCCCAACCCGTTGGATAGTGATTATACGTTTCGGGACCACCCAATGTCGCCAGGTATTTCATGTTCTCCGACAGTTCATCCGGATAACCATTAAAGAATTTATTTTCATTCACTGAACCGTTCGGGCTGCCTTCACC
>DASYSW010000101.1:0-4917 GCA_036002905.1 Chitinophagaceae bacterium | reverse complement strand
CAAAAGCAACAATTTGAAAAGGAGTTTGACTACAACCAGTTTCAGTACGATGAGCTGGATGAAGCAGCTTTTAAGGAAAATGAGTTGGAAGAGCTCGACAAAGAGTTAAAACTTCTTAGTAACTCCGAAGGAATTAAAACTGTGTTGTCAAAAATTCAAAATGACCTAACGGAAGGCGAAAACCCACTTGTTCCCCAATTGAAGATATTAATCAATCAATTGCAGACCCATTCATCTTATCATCCGGATCTGCCGTTGCTTCTGCAACGTTTGCAGTCAGTACAGATCGAACTACAGGATATCTCGGATGAAGTTGATCACATGCACGATCATATCAACTATGACCCCGTGAAGATCGAAGAACTTGATAGCAGGTTATCCTCCGGATATAAATTATTAAAGAAGCACGGAGTAAAAACGACAAACGATCTGTTGGAAATAAAACAACAACTGGAGAAGAAACTTCAGGCAGTAATGGATATAGGCGAACAACTCGAGTTAAAAGAGAACGAAACAGAAAGATTATTTGGTGAAGCCATGCAGAAGGCTGCAACGATCTCGGAAAACAGAAAAAAACAAATAACGCCACTTGAAGAAAAAGTAAATCGCCTGTTGGCGCAGATTGGAATGCCAAATGCAAAATTGAAAGTGGACCTTGAACATAATGAAGAATTGAATTTTTATGGATCGGATAAGGTTGAATTTTTATTCGACGCAAACCTCCCCGGTGGGCAGGCAGAAAAGAGCTGGCAATTTCAACCCATCAGAAAGGTAGCAAGTGGCGGCGAACTGAATCGGTTGATGCTTTGTATCAAATCGCTAATAGCCCAATGTGTTGACCTGCCCACAATGATCTTCGACGAAATTGACACGGGCATATCGGGGGAAGCGGCAAGGCAGGTGGGAATTATTATGAAAGACCTCGCCTCCAGGCGACAGATTATTTGCATAACTCACCAGCCGCAGATTGCAGGGAAGGGAGATGCTCATTTTTACGTTTACAAGGAGGTTGTGAAAGATTCTGTCAAAACAAATATCCGGCAATTAACTGACGACGAAAGGATAACTGCAATTGCCAGGATGTTAAGTGGAGAAAGACCAACGGCTGCCGCCATGGAGAATGCGCGGGAAATGGTGATGAATTGAGGTTAATTTTTTTCCGGAAAACCAGGAAGATTTTCATTGAAAATAAAGGCACTCATTATATTGCTCATTATTCTTGTGTCTCTCATCCCCGCGTACATTCTTAATAAATATTTACAGAAAATTTTAAGACCACGAGAGTCTTTAAGCAGGCTATTGTTTTATTTGTTGAGTGGGATGTTGCTTGTATTTATTTATACTTTGCTGCTTGTTTTTTTAATAAAACTTATCTTTCCCAGCGCTTAAAAATTTACTTCTTATTTTTACGCCCCTAAAGCCATAATAAATAATAACTATGGGAAATAATCTTTTGAAAGGAAAAAAGGGGATCATATTTGGAGCATTGGATGAAAAATCCATTGCCTGGAAGACGGCGTTAAAATGTTATGAAGAAGGCGCGCAAATTGTATTGACCAATGCGCCTGTGGCATTACGCATGGGTGAGATCAATAAACTGGCGGAGCAATGTGGAAATGCCCTGGTAATTGGCGCAGATGTTACCAACATGGATGATCTGAAAAATCTTTTTCAAAAGGCTATGGAACATTTTGGTGGCAGCTTTGATTTTATTCTTCATTCAATTGGTATGAGTTTGAATGTGCGCAAAGGCAAGCATTACACCGAAATGAATTACGAATGGAATCAAAAGACGCTGGACATATCGGCGATAAGTTTGCACAAAGTTCTCCGCACGGCCTGGGATATGGATGTCCTGAATGAATGGGGAAGCGTAGTTGCTCTTACTTACATAGCAGCGCAAAGGGTTTTTCCGGATTACAATGAGATGGCTGATGCCAAAGCCTTATTGGAAAGTGTGACAAGAATGTTTGGATATTATTATGGCCAAAAGAAAAAAGTTAGGGTGAATACGATTTCTCAATCACCAACCCGAACAACGGCTGGTAGTGGTGTAAAGGGCTTTGACGGATTTATTTCCTACGCGGAAAAAATGAGTCCCCTGGGGAATGCCACAGCTGAAGATTGTGCGAATTATTGTGTGATGATGTTTAGCGATCTTACACGTTTTGTAACCATGCAAAATCTTTTTCACGATGGCGGATTTAGTTTTACCGGGGTTACGGGCGCTGTGATTGAACAAATGGAAAAATAGGGCAAGTAGTCAATGGTAAATGGTGAGTGGTGAATGGACAGGCGTAGTTACGTTAGGTGTGCCATAAGCTAATAAAATAAAAAGGGACTGCAATGCAGTCCTTTATTTAAATCAGTGTGTCAGAGGTCAATATTCGTCTTCGTTAAAAAGGAAGTCTTCCTGTGAAGGGTAATCCGGCCAAATGTCTTCAATACTTTCATAGACTTCTCCTTCATCTTCCAGTTCCTGCAAATTCTCAACAACCTCAATAGGGGCGCCCGAGCGGATAGAATAGTCGATCAGCTCATCTTTTGTGGCGGGCCACGGAGCATCTTCAAGGTATGAGGCTAGTTCAAGTGTCCAGAACATTTTCGAAGGGTTTAATTTAAGTTAATGGTGAGCGCCATCGCCAAATTTTTCGCAAATGTAGCTTTATTAACGAATTTTCCAAATCCGTAGTTGTCCACTCATTTCGAATATTTTCCTAAAAACAAAAAGGCTTCCATTTAGAATTATTGATAATGGGTTAGGTTTGTAATAGTCTAAATACATTTCCAGCATGTTAACCGGGAAGAATATTCACAAACGATATGGAACGGTAGAGGTGCTCAAAGGGGTAGATATCGACATCAAGAAAGGAGAGATTGTAAGTATCGTGGGTTCTTCAGGTGCCGGGAAAAGTACTTTACTTCACATATTAGGAACCCTGGATAAAGCAGACAAAGGAGCCGTTAGGTTAAATGAAGCCGAAGTAAATTCATTGCAAGGCAAAAAGCTGGCTGATTTTCGTAACAAGAATATAGGTTTTGTTTTTCAGTTCCATCACTTGCTGCCCGAATTCACGGCCCTCGAGAACGTTTGTATTCCCGGGTGGCTGGCAGGTACAAAAAGAAAAGAGGTAGAAAATAAGGCAAAGGAATTGTTGAATTTATTAGGCCTTAGTGAACGATTAGACAATAAGCCGAACCAAATGAGCGGGGGTGAACAACAGAGAGTAGCTGTTGCCCGGGCACTGATTAATGACCCTTCAATTGTTTTTGCAGATGAGCCAACCGGGAACCTTGATTCGGCGAACGCAAAAGAGTTGCACCAATTGTTTTTTGCGCTCAGAAATAAATTCAATCAAACTTTCCTGATCGTAACTCACAATGAGGAGTTAGCCCAACTAAGTGACAGGGTGTTGCACATGAAAGATGGAAAGATCGTTTAAGAAGAATATCTGCATTTACTCACATTTTCACGAATGCAGCGAATTTGGGATTAAATAAATTATCGATGGTCGACCCTTGGCTTCCATGCAATTTCCTCTGCATTCAATAAATGCGAGGCGTAACGTGCGAGAATAAAAAGATAATCACTAAGGCGGTTGAGATACTTTAGAATGAGCACATCTTCTGTGGCCTGTTCGTTTAATCTTACGCAACAACGTTCGGCTCGGCGACAAATGCACCGGGCGATATGTATATGAGAAACAGTGGCATGTCCACCTGGTAAAATAAAATTCTTCATTACAGGCAGCACTTCAGTCATCTTATCAATTTCCTTTTCCAGGAAACTGACATCTTCTTCCTTCAGATCAGGAATTTTCATCTTTGGTTCTTTTTCAGGATCGCATGCCAGGGACGAGCCAATGGTAAATAACCTGTCCTGTATTTCTTTCAGGATTTTTTTGGGATGATCACTCATCAAAAGATCCCTGCACAGTCCTACATACGAATTCAACTCATCTATTGTTCCATAAGCCTCAATGCGCAAATGTGATTTTAATACTTTAGTCCCTCCGATCAGGGAAGTAGATCCTTTATCTCCAACTTTTGTATAGATTTTGAGAGACATATTTGTTCATCGATGATTCAGACCAGCACTTATCAGACTGCAACAAGATCTCCTTTTGGAGATTTAGGGGCGTCACTTTCGATAAGACCGTCTCTTAAGCGGATCACTCTTTTAGCACGATGGGCAATATCTTCTTCGTGAGTCACAAGAACAACAGTGTTCCCGCCTGAATTGATCTTTTCAAAAATATCCATGATCTCGTAAGAAGTTTTTGTGTCAAGGTTTCCCGTCGGTTCATCAGCCAGGATTATCGCCGGGTCATTCACTAGTGCTCTTGCAATAGCTACGCGTTGAGACTGACCACCGCTAAGTTCATTGGGCTTATGATGGATGCGATCCGTGAGATTTACCAATTCCAACACATGCTTCGCTTTCTCTGTTCGCTGTCGTTTACTGAGACCCGCGTAGATCAATGGTAATGCTACATTTTCAAGCGCCGTAAGACGTGGCAATAGGTTGAATTGTTGAAATACGAAACCAATTTCTTTGTTTCTGATCTCTGCAAGTGCATTGTCCTCCATCTTGCTTACATCCTGGTCATTCAATACGTACTTGCCGGCGGTAGGTGTGTCCAGGCAGCCGAGAATATTCATCAGCGTACTTTTCCCGGAACCTGACGGTCCCATCAGCGCTACATATTCATTCTTGAAAATATCAAGTGAAACTCCCCTTAATACTTCAAGCACCTGTTTACCCATGAAATAACTTTTCCGTATTCCTTCAAGCTGTATAATGCCTTGCATAAATCTTAAAAAATTTTATCTTCTTATTTATTCTTGTATTCTGACTGACAAGCCATTCACCGCCTGATCACCTTTGGGACTTTAAAGAACTGTTCGTCACGCAGC
>DASYSW010000100.1:0-3461 GCA_036002905.1 Chitinophagaceae bacterium | reverse complement strand
ATCTTTGGTAAAATATGCAACGGTCCAGTTATACATGGTCTTTATTCGGTTTCTGAAATTTATCAAGGAAAAAAGATGTATAAATAACCACATTACCCAGGCAATAAACCCCTTGATATGCATTTTTGGGGTTGGAATATCAGCGACTGCCTTACTTCTGCCTATAATAGCTATAGATCCCTTATCGTGATAAGTGAAGGCAGTGCATGGTTTTCCACTGACCATGGCCTTAAAGTTTCTGGCGAGTTGAATACCTTGCTGAATCGCGACTTGCGCTAGTTGAGGATGCCCCTGCGAAAAATTTTTATCGCTAGTTTGCAGACAAGTGTCCCCTATGGCATAAATATTTTGCATGGCGTACACTTTATTATGTTGATCAACCAACAATCTTTTCCCCTTTCCATAACTTTCTTTTGGCACACCTTCAAACACTTTGGAGGTTACGCCCGCAGCCCATATTAAGAATTTTGTTTGAATGGTTTTGCCATCAGCAAAAATCACTGTATCATCAACATAATCCCTTACCTGCCTGTTCAGCTCTACGTTTACCCCCATTTTTACAAGTGTATCATAAGTATACTGTTGTGCAGCCTTGCTCATAGGAGCTAATAGGACCGGTGCCCCGTCCACGAGATAAATTTTTACTTTGTCTTCAGCTAGTTCCGGGTAATCCTTTTCGAGAATGTTTTTTTTCATCTCCGCCAGCATGCCTGCCACTTCAACACCGGTTGGTCCACCGCCTGCAATAACTATAGTGCTAAGCTTTTTCTTTTCGACCGGATCCACTGCAATAGTTGCTTCCTCCGTTTTTAAGAGCAGGTAATTACGCATATCAATGGCATCATCCACCGTCTTCAACGGAAGCGCAGATTGCCGAACATTTCCCATCCCGAAATAATTGCTCTCTGTTCCCGTCGCCAAAACAAGATAATCATACGGTAGTTGACCGGTAGATAAAACCACTTTGTTCTGTTCTGGAACAATTTTCTGCAATTCACCCAGACGGAAGCTAATGTTTCTCTTATAATGGAACAATTTGCGAAACGGATAGCAGATGTTTGAAACTTCCAGGAAACCCGTGGCTACCTGATACAAGAGCGGAGGAAAGAAATTGTAATTATTCCTGTCCACCAACGTTACATGAATGCCTTTTGTGTTGGTTAATCGTTTAGCCAGATTGATCCCAGCAAACCCACCACCTATAATTACAATCTCCTTTTTCATAATTTTCTATTTTAAAGATTAGAGGGGCAAATCAAAAAAATACATGCTCAGCGGTTCAATGGGCTGCGATGAGTGAAGAGCCCCTAATATATTTCTTTTACGTTACCTGAATTCAGTAATCTGACATGTAGCTTCTTTAAAATGTGACTCGAGGAAGCCTCCGAATTTGCGTCATCATCTGTGATTAAGATTCCGTTTAATCCTGATTTGGATTCGATTCCGTATACTGATGCTTCATCCGCAGGATCGGAATTACCTTCATAGCGGGACACCGTAACAATTTTTAAATCATTGATGTCCATATTTGTGTCATTCCAACCAATATCGTTACCCATTAGGCGAAAATCTTTATCAAATCCCGCCTTTCGAAGCGCTTTAATAGCACTTGTCACAGTGCCGTAAAGAAATTTAGTATTCATATCATTTTATTTATAATCAAGTAAACAAATTATTTTTTTCTCCGAATAAGCCATATTGGTCGCTGACATCACAAGAGACATATTCAAGTTGGCTGTTGAAGCTTACAGGTCTTTTATGAAGGTCAATATTGTTTTTCCAAGTCATTAATCACTTCCATGATAGTAAACGTTTTTTGCCCTGCAGGTACTTGCCATTTTACCTTTTGGCCCTGGCGAAATCCTATCAAGGCGGTTCCAATTGGAGCCATAATAGAAATCCTTTTCTCTTTAATGTCGGCTTTGTCTGGCGTTACAAGCATTAATTCCATTACTTCATCTTTGTCTTCCGCTTTTATTCTCACTTTAGAGTTGACCCTTACTACATCACCAGGGAAATCATCTTTTTTAACCAACTTCGCTTTCTTCAACTCAGTATGAAGGTCTTCTGCGTTCCGCCTGTCAAAAGCCGTTCTACTGTACCCTCCATTTAAGTAGGAATTCAGCAGTTTGTAATCGTCTATCAGCAGAACTAACCGCTTATTTGTCCTTTTCATAATCTTTAATTTAATGATGACTGAAATTTTTGTTGTCTAATTGAACCCTTTATTGCATTAAAATATATCTGTTCAAAGCTCTTAGTTGTCTGCTCATCCATTCTTCGAAAAAACTTTGAAGCACCTATGCTTTTAACATCTGAAGTCCGCAGGCTTCCATCATTTCTTTAGGTTGTCTTTATTGTATTCAAATGGAAATTGAATACGCTTACTCAGTTGGATCTAATCCTTTATACAAGGCCGGGTTTTGTATGGCTATTCCCAGCGGGCATTTACCGCTTTCACGAATCAGAGCCTGGATACAACCAAGAGCAAACATCATCCCTCTTGCTGTATAACAAGCAGAGGTTCCCAGTAAAGAGCTTTCAATATGTCAAAACCGGTTATGAGCTTACTTGCCGCCAATACTTTAATATAGCCAATAGCAGTAACGGTAAGGTTATAATAAGTACCCAATACCATTTTTCATTTTCACTTAAGCCAGCTCTTATTGAAATAGCATTAAGAAGTATCAGAAATAATATAATGGATCCGCTTGCCGGAATCGGCTTTTTTTTGACTGTCATAACATCGGTTTATAAATTAAAACAATGAAGGAGTTCCAAGATAATTTTAACACTTTTAGCCAAATCAGTTATTCAGTTAGGTGCAATTGTCTTGTTTCCTCATGCCCATTCTTTTGCGTGATGGCGATTTTTGAAAGGATCATCTGCCAATTTCTGGCTTTCTTCTCCAATCCCCTTAGATCATGGATTTCATTTAGTTTACGTTCATAAAAAGGCAGAACAATTGGATCTTTTTGATTCGCGTATTCAAATTGCAACAGGATGGATTCCAAAAACTCCTCTATTCGTCTGGTTTTTAGTGCCCCCGCTTTTATGCTGTTATAAATCTTCTTTACTGTGATAGCAGTTACTTTGGCCAGTTCAATAATGTATGGACGGCCTGATTCATTATTTTTTTCCGCCACTAATAATTTTCTTTTTATTCCATCCAAACCAATTATTTTGTTACTCAATATCTCATGGCTGGAAAAAGACAGGTTGAACGCAGAACCCCATTTGCTTAGATACAAATAGTTGCTCTTATCAAATCCTTTATGTCTATTTTTCATGTTAATAAAAATTAGTGTACAAATAGTTATTCGCAATTCCAATCATTAGAATGAATTTGCAAAATTGTTCCGCTTCAGTTATTTGGTAAACAACTGACCTCGAGACCTTAACCGTAATAGAAAATAAGCTGAAACCCCAGCCTGGTAAATTAATGAGGCCGGGGACTAATT